>CAJQOA010000206.1 GCA_905479815.1 uncultured Psychroserpens sp. | reverse complement strand
AGTTTCTATTGTTTTTTCGATTACAGTTTCTATCGTATCGTTATTTTTGATATCTTCATTAGCTTCCTGTCCTATTGAAAGGAAAGGTAATAATGTAAACGCTAAAATTGTTAATACTTTTTTCATAATCGAGGAGGGATTTATTTGTTAAACTCATGTCAAAGAAACATAACATTAGAGCTCATCATTAATATAATGGTTGAAAACGGCGGATTATTAGTTGAGTTGAAAGTGTTCGCAAAAAACATCGACGAAATACATAATTATGGCTTGTAGCCCAATAAACACGTAGTAGATAAAGTGATATATTTTTCAGATAAGTGGTTTTTTGATTTGTATTTCAACGTGAAAAATGGCATTGTTTTTTAGAAAGCCTTTATATAAGGGTGGTATAGAGGTTAATTTTAAAAAATTGCAGTTTGTCGATAATGATAAACTGTTTAATGCAAATAAGTGCATTGCAAATTATTGTATCTTTCTAATCTTGTAAAATATACCATGAACTACTCGAATAACACCTACTCAGTGCTTTTTAATACACAAAAATCACATCAATTAGTAATAGGTAACTCTGCTTATAAAGAACGCATCAACATATTAAAAGCGTTACAAACAGCTTTGGAGAAAACGTATAAGCAAGCCTTAAGAGATGCTTTATATAAAGACTTTAAAAAACCACAACTAGAAGTTGATCTCACAGAGATTTATCCCGTTGTAGATGAGATTAAGTTTGTGAGTAAGCATTTAAGGTCTTGGATGCGTCGTCAAAAGGTAGATACGCCATTAACGTTATTAGGGAGCTCATCTTGGATAAAGAACGAATCTAAAGGTGTTTGTTTAATTATCTCACCTTGGAATTTCCCTGTAAACCTAACCTTTGGCCCATTAGTATCTGCAATTGCTGCTGGTAACACCGTTATTATAAAGCCCAGTGAGATGACACCACATACGTCTAAGGTGATGCACGACATCGTTAATGAGGTGTTTGATGAAGAACATGTGGCACTTGTTGAAGGTGAAGTTGAGGTGTCAACGGAGTTACTTAAGTTGCCATTTAATCATATCTTTTTTACAGGTTCACCACAAGTAGGTAAAATAGTGATGAAAGCAGCTGCAGAGCATTTGACTTCTGTGACTTTGGAGTTAGGAGGAAAATCACCAGTCATTATAGATGATACGACTAACCTTGACAAAGCGGTTAAGAAAGTCATCTTTGGTAAATTTTTAAATGTAGGTCAAACCTGTATTGCACCAGATTATGTGTTAATCAATGAAGCTATAAAGCCAGCTTTTATTCAAAGCTTTAAAAAGCATCTCAAAGAGTTCTATGCTGAGGATGTTTTAAATTCTAATTCCTACGGAAGAATTGTTAATCAAAAACATTTTGAACGCTTACATGGTTATTTGGAAGACGCTAAATCTAGAAATGCAACTATTGCTATTGGCGGAGTTTCCGAAGAAAAAGAAAATTACATAGAACCTACCCTTGTTTTTGATCTTGATGATGAGAGTGATCTTATGACGAATGAAATATTTGGACCCATTCTACCTGTGAAAACATATACTTCAATTTCTGAAGTTCTAGACTATATCAACTCAAAGGATAAACCTCTAGCGCTTTACATTTTCAGTAGTAACAAAAAACGTGTTGATGAGATTATCAATAATACACGAGCAGGTGGGACATGTGTCAACCACAATTTACTTCAGTTTTTAAATCATAATCTACCGTTTGGTGGGAGTAATAATAGCGGTATTGGTAAATCACATGGGTATTATGGATTCTTAGAATTCACGAATCAGCGATCGGTTTTAAAACAACATACTATTGGAGCTGTTGATTTATTAATGCCTCCTTATACTAATTTTAAACAGAAAATTGTCGATTTGACGATTAAGTGGTTTTAAGCTTTGTTGAAATAATCTGATTGGATTTGCTCATTAACACCATCTTGAAATTTAGTCATACTAAACCATTGATGAATGGAATAACTACCCGTTTCTCCTTTTTTGTTAACTGCAATATAACCTACTTGAAAATCTTTAAACTGGCTATTTGGTTTCTTTACGATTCTACTAATAGCTTCTTCACATGCTTCTTGAGGGGATTTGCCTTGTCGCATTAGTTCCACAACTAAAAAGCTACCTACAGTTTTTACTACTTCTTCTCCTAAACCAGTAGCAACACAAGCACCAATTTCATTATCTACAAATAAACCAGAACCAATGATTGGAGAATCACCAACACGTCCGCCTAATTTATAAGCGAGTCCACTTGTTGTACATGCTCCAGAAATATCACCATTTTTATCAATGGCTAACATGCCAATAGTATCGTGGTTTTCAATATTAATAATAGGTTTGTATTGGGCTTCTATTTTCCATTTCTCCCAAGCTTTCTTTGAAGCTTCTGTTAGTAGATCTTCAGGTTCAAAACCCTTAGACACTGCAAATTGTTTTGCACCTTCTCCTGCTAGCATAACATGAGGAGTGTCTTCCATAACTTTTCTAGCTACAGAAACGGCATGTGTAATATTTTGAAGATATACGACAGATCCGCAATTGCCATGCTTGTCCATAATACAAGCATCAAGCGTGACATTACCATCACGATCTGGTAGACCACCTTTTCCAACAGATTGTCCTTTTTCATTAGCTTCTTCAATTCTACAACCTTGCTCAACTGCATCTAATGCATTTCCGCCAGCTTGCAATACTTCCATAGCTTTTGCAGTCGCATCAATGACATGCCAAGTTGCAATAACCATTGGCAACTTTGCAGTTGACGCATTGTTTACTGTTGCAGCTGTGCTATTTTTTTCTTTGGAAGAGGTATCTGCACACCCAACTAAACTACTACCTATTGCTAAACCAGCACTTGATAAGGTTGCGTTTTTAATAAAATTCCGTCTTTTCATAATTCAGTTAATAAGTAACACCTTGTTTATCCAAGATAGACTTGGTTCTAAAGGTGTAAAATAATAAATAAGCAAAGCATAATACTGCAATAATATATGATGGTTGGATTCCAAATACATCAGCTAACTTTCCTTGTAATGGTGGAATGATAGCGCCTCCCAAAATCATCATAATTAAAAAGGCAGACCCTTGAGATGTATATTTACCTAAACCAGCAATACTTAATGTAAAGATACATGGCCACATAATAGAACAGAATAATCCGCCAGATAAGAATGCAAAAAGTGCAACATTACCAGTGGCTAATAATCCAATAACCATAGCTATAAGGCCTAACAAACTAAATATTTTTAATGTCTTAACTGGGTTGTCTTTAGCTAAAAAGAAACCTCCAATTTGAACAGCAACACAAATCGCGAAAAACAATATTTGATTTGTTGAGTACTTGCCAAAGTTTACAAGAAGAATAACACCGAAAGCAACATATGGCACAAGGATTAACAAGATTTTTTTCAAGCCCTTACTTGGATTAAAAACCGTAATAGCTCCAACCCAACGACCAATCATTAAACCTCCCCAATATAAGGAGATGAATGGTGCTAATTGTGCATCATTAAGTGTTGGTAATCCTAATTCGTTTAAGTTACTTCCATCAACAGCTTTTTTTAATAACTCTCCTAAATTACTACCTACAGTAACTTCAACGCCAACATATGTAAAGATTGCTAACATCCCTAAAACCAATTGCGGATATTTCATTGCGCCCCAACCTTCTGGTTTTTTTGAAGAACTAGAATAGGCAAAGAGTAAGCAGCCTACAACTGCAGCCAATGCTACAATTAAAAGGGTAAGACGTGTATTTTCTAAAGTTTCTGAAGCAACTTCATTGCCAGTATACGTGCTAAAAATATAACCAAAGCAACCTATAATGATAACTGTTAAAACAATTAAAAGGTTTTTTGCTTTATTAGCAGGTTCAAAAGCAGTGTCAGATTTTAACGCTGGTAATTTTTTTGAAAAATGAAATAGTGCAGCAGCCATTAAAAACAAAACACCAACACCAATATATAAGGCTTGTACAGTGGTTAATTTTATTTCGTTGGTTTTAATCATTACCGCTAGTTTTTCACTTGATAGAGGTGCTGAACCAAAAATAATAAAGGCAACAACGATAGGTCCAATAGTTGTTCCAAATGAGTTAATACCTCCAGCAAGGTTTAATCTGTGCGATCCAGTTTTAGGGTCACCTAAAGCAATAGCAAATGGATTAGCAGTCGTTTGTTGTAATGAAAATCCAAGACCAACAATAAATAATGCAATAAGCACAAAATAGAAAATACTAGTTTGTCCTTGCTCTGCACCAGCGGTTGCAGGGAACATTACAAACGCTCCAACTGCAGATAGGAGTAAACCGTAAATGATTCCTTTTTTGTAGCCCCAAAAATTTATAATATCTTTTTTAATAGAGCTTGAAATAATGAATAATAATAAAGCGCCAATATAATAAGCACCGTAGAATGCAAAATCAACTAATTGCGATTGAAACTGGTCAATATTGAAATAGGTTTTACAAAATGGAATAAAAACACCATTTGATGCTGCTATAAATCCCCAGAAAAAGAAGACCGTCACTAAAGTGGTTAATGCCGATTTGTTGTTTTGATTTGTCATGTGTGAGTTAGTTAGTGGTCTAAATATAATTTAATAAGTCTAATTGATTGATATTTCATCAGCAAAAATCCAACTTCTGCCATCGTGAGGATATCCCAAATGCCATTCTGGTAACTCTCCCATTTTTTTAGCTATGATTTTGACGTAGCGATAATTTCCTGATAGAATACTAAAAGACGTGTTTTTAATTAAAACATCTTCATTTCTAAATGCGGCATCTATTTTGGTGGTTTCAATAGATTTAAATTGCTTGCCATCTTTTGAGACGAGGCATTCTACTTCAGTTGGATAAAAAATCCAGGCGCCTTGATCTTGCAAAAAGTTAATGCCAATACTACTAATTGGTTTTATGCTTCCTAAATCTACAGTAGCAATTACATCTTCATCCCAATACCCTTGCCAAGTTCCTGTTCTAAAATCTTGAGTTCCTAAAATGCCATCAATTAAAGCATCGTTTCCTCCAGCATTGTATTGATTCGCATATTTGGTATCTAATGTAATAGATAGGTTTGGGTCTATTTTATAGAAATGAGTTTCTACAGTTGCACTTTTGTGCCCTCCACCATCAATTGCATACACTTTTAATGTCATGGCTTCGGAAATTTTAAAGGGTGCACTATATAGCTCAAATTCTGAATTATTTAGGCTATAGAAAATTTTTGTTTCAGAGTTTACGATGCCTAGACTAACTTCTGTTTCGACTTTGAAAGCCACATCACCTTTGTCAATAAAAGGAACAGGAACAATAAGATGTTCATTAATTTCAGTTTTAGGTTCTTGTCCTTCACGACTTCCCCAAATAGCAGGATTATCCGTCATTTTAAATTCTAATGTTCCGCCAGATATGATATCTTCATGCGCTATAAATGATTGGTTGAGCTCTTTTCCGTTGAGGTATACTTGTTCTACATAAATGTTGGTATCGCTTAAATTATTGGCAGCGATAGTAAATTGTTTTCCGCTTTCTAAATTAATAGTCGTTTTGTCAAATAAAGGCGTTCCAATAATGTATTGATTGCTTCCAGGTGTTACAGGATAGAATCCCATTGATGAAAACACATACCATGCACTCATTTGTCCGCAATCTTCATTTCCAGAAACTCCGTCAGGTTCATTAGTGTATAACTCGGTTAAGATTTGATGTACTTTCTCTTGTGTTTTATGAGGTGTGTTAACGAAATTATAGAGATAAGCCATGTGGTGACTTGGTTCGTTACCATGAGCATATTGTCCAATAAGTCCAGTAATATCTGCTTGATTACGGCCAGAGGTTTCAGCTTCTGCAACAAATAATTCATCTAATTGGGCTTCTAGTTTATCTTTTCCGCCGAGAAGATTCATAAATCCAGTAACGTCTTGTGGTACATAAAAACTGTATTGCCATGAATTGGCTTCAGTATAATTAAAATTTACCTCATAAGGATCAAAAGGAGCAAACCATGTGTTTCTAAAACGACCACGCATAAACTTGCTTTCTGGGTCATAAATATTCTTGTAGTATTGCGCTCTTTCAGTATATAGTTTATAGTCTTCTTGCTCTCCCATTTCTTTTGCCATTTGAGCAATCGTCCAATCGTCATAAGCGTATTCTAAAGTTTTAGATACCGATTCGCTTTCTTCCTCCACAGGTATAAATCCAAATTCTTTATAGGATTCGAGGCCTAATTTATCTCGAGTCGCAGAATGTTTCATGGCGTCTAGTGCTTTTTTTGTATCATAACCTCGAATGTCTTTCATGTAAGCATCAGATATTACAGGAACCGCATGATAGCCAATCATACAACCCGTGTAATTAGCACTTAAATCCCAAATTGGCATAATGCCACCTTCATCATATTTAGCTAAGAATGTATTGATGAAATCGTTTGTTCTGTCCTGCTCAATAATAGTGTAAAGTGGGTGAGTAGCGCGATAGGTGTCCCAAAGCGAGAATACAGTATAATATTCAAAATCTTTAGTTTCATGAATTTTCAAATCCATACCACGATAGCGACCATCGACATCTTGGTATAAATTAGGTGCCAACATGGTGTGATACAATGCTGTGTAAAAATTAGTTTTATAATCGTTATTTTGTGACTCTATCACAATTTTGTCTAATTGTATTTCCCAAACGTCTTGCGCCTTTTTTTTAATTTGATCGAAGGTTTTATCGCCTATTTCTTGTTCTAAATTTTGTGTAGCTCCAGCCTGATCAACTGCAGAAATTCCAATTTTCACAAAAACAGGCTCATTATTAGGGTTGTCAAACTCTATAGCTGCTTTTTTGCTTTGATACTTATAGTTTTTAGATATTGGAGTGCCATTTTCTTCGTAAGTAATATTTTTTATTGATTGCGAAAACTGAATGTTATAAAACAAACGTTGATCTGTTGCCCAGGCTTTAGAATGTCTAAAACCAGAAATTGTAGAGTCATTTACTTTTTGGATTTTATAATCTAGCACTTGATCGCGATGATCTAAATCAAGGATTAAGAACTGGTTACTTTCTGAAGGAAATTGGTATTTATGAATTCCGCTACGTTTTGAGACCGTGAGTTCTACTTTAATATCAGTAGAATCTAAACGCACTTTATAATATCCTGGTTGAGCTATTTCATTCTCATGAGAAAAATGTGCACGATAACCTGATTTATCGTTACTACCATTATTGAAATTTATACTGTTTGTTGGCATTAAAAGAATATCACCATAATCACTAACACCAGTTCCGCTGAGGTGTGTGTGTGAAAACCCATAAATATACGCATCACTATAGTGATAGCCAGAGCAACCATCCCAACCATCAAGCCTTGTATCTGGACTAAGTTGCATCATGCCAAACGGCATTGTTGCTCCAGGATAGGTATGGCCATGACCACCTGTGCCAATAAATGGGTTTACGTATTCAATAAGTGGTTTGTCTTTTTTTGCGATTTCTATTGGTGGTTTTGTTTCACAACTTGTTATAATTAAGGCTGTTAAAACAATAGAAAAAAGAGATTTCATAGAAGGTTATTTAAATCGAATGAAAGATACTAATTCTTAACGTATCGTTAAAAATAATTTGAAAGGTAAATTTGGCTTTTAAAACGTTTATCTTTGGAAAAACTTCATTTTATGGTGCGTTGGATTATATTTATTTTAATCTTTTGTATTTTTTCAGTTTACGGATATCAAGCTATTAAAACAGTGACCAAAGCAAGTTGGTTGCATTACTTGTTTATTATAGTTGCTGTTATTATTGCAGGTAATTTTATCTATCAATTTTCTATAAGCACAGAGGGACGTGTTTTAAATCCTGCGAAAAGCTATGCGTTAGGTTTTTTATTGGCTTTTATGTCTTTAAACCTTGTGATAGTTCCCATTTTACTTGGAGAAGATATTATAAGAGCTGTTTTGGCATTGTATGATAAGTTAGTAACTAAAGAGGCCTTTGATATGCCTTCTAGACGAAAGTTTATTAGTCAGATAGCTTTAGGTTTGGCTGCAATTCCATTTGCATCTTTGTTATATGGAATGTATAAAGGAAAATACAGATTTAGAGTTCTAGAATATGTGCTTCATTTTGAAGATTTACCAGATGCATTTGATGGCTACCGTATTTCTCAAATAAGTGATATTCATTCTGGAAGTTTTGACAATCATGAAAAGGTTAAGTATGGTGTTGATCTTGTTAATGAACAGAAATCTGATATTATTTTGTTCACAGGTGACATGGTCAATAATAAATCATCAGAGATGATACCATGGAAAGATCTCTTTGGAACTTTAAAGGCAAAAGATGGTGTGTTTTCTGTTTTAGGGAACCATGATTATGGCGACTACGTAAAGTGGGATTCTCCAGCAGATAAAGAAAAAAATCTTGAAGATCTTAAACAGATCCAAAAAGAAATGGGTTATGACTTACTATGTAATGAAAGCCGCTTTATAGAAAAAGATGGCCAACGTATTGCTTTAGTTGGTGTTGAAAATTGGGGGAAAGGCGGATTCAAAAAATCTGGCGACTTAAATAAAGCAAGTGAGCTTATAGATTCAAAAGATTTTAAAATATTGATGAGTCACGACCCCAGTCATTGGGAAGAGTGTGTGATTAATGATGATTATCATTATCATCTAACATTAAGCGGTCATACACATGGGATGCAATTTGGAATTGAAATTCCTGGTTGGATCAAATGGAGTCCTGTAAAATGGAGGTATAAGCATTGGGCAGGAGTTTATGAGGAATTGGGTCAATACATAAATGTCAATAGAGGTTTTGGGTATTTAGCATATCCTGGTCGTGTTGGTATTTGGCCAGAAGTGAGTGTCATAACTCTTAAAAAGGGTTCAAATAATACATAATATCTTGTAAATGTTATTATTACTTTGAAATTGTTTATTTTTATAATATTGTCATAGTGAAGCTACTAGATTATATTATTTAAAGGATAACAAATAATTTATGTAGGTTTGTATTAACATATTTGATTAAAAGTTTAAGCACATGTCAAAATTTGGGGAACTTATAGATATAGATATTCCTGTCTTGTTAGATTTCTATACAGATTGGAATGAACAATCTACCGCAATGCATCCAGTAATGAGAGATGTAGCTGCAGCTCTTGGTGACAAAGCCAAAGTTATTAAAATAGACGTCGATAAAAACAAAGAACTAGCCGAAGCTCTTCGCGTTAAAGGTTTGCCAACGCTTATCATTTACAAAAATGGAGAAATGAAATGGCGTCATAGTGGAGAACAAGACGCTAACACATTGATTGGTATCGTACAAGAATACCTTTAATTTTTAAGGGAGAGATTTAAATTTATATCCCTTTTTACTAAATATGTCTAATACTTTCGGAAGTGCGTACATCATATTTTTTGATGCTTTCACACTATCATGAAACACGATTATACTTCCTTCTTTACTTTTGGAGATGACGTTTTCTAAACACTTTTCTTCGGAAAGATCTTGCTCCCAATCAAAAGATAGTACGTCCCACATAATAATTTGATAGCCTAATTCTATTAGCTTTTTACCTTGTTTAGGTTTGATTTGTCCGTATGGTGGACGAAATAGTGTGACTTTTGAAGCATTAAGATTTTTTAAATTTGAATAGATTGTAGTTTGTGCATCTTTAACCTCCTTCAAATAAACTTTGGTTTTTGTTTTCCAGCCTTTGATATGATTTTGGGTATGATTACCAATAGTATGGCCATCTTTAATAATGCTTTTAAAAATGTCTGGATGTTTTTCTACATTAGCTCCAATACAAAAAAAAGTCGCTTTCGCGTCATATTGTTTGAGGATGTCTAATGTCCAATTGGTGACTTCTGGTGTTGGACCATCATCAAAAGTTAAATACAACTCCTTATTGTTAGTAGCAATGTCCCAAACATAATTTGGGAACATTCTTTTTGCTACTACTGGTGTTTTTACTGGAGCTATTTTCAAAATCTCCTATTCTTGGATTCCTAAAATTTTATCTATAGTGTCTTTTGGGAAATCTCGTTCTTCTCTTACTGGTGGTTTTGCCTCTTCTTCCTCTTCTCCTGTGAAGTGTTTGAATAGTTTAAGGTAATTATTAAATTTCTCTGTTTCTTGCAAAGCAAAATCTTTATCATTGTAAATCACTAGAATGTCTACAAGACTTCTATAGCGTTCTATATCAGTCACAATTTCGTCTAAATAACGTGTTTGATTTTCTATTGATAACTCGCTCCAGTACGTTAGATTTTCTTGATACTTTCTTGTAACATCTGTATATACCTTTCTAGCTTTATCTTTTTTGTCAATTTCGTAGTAACCGCTAATATAAGGTTCTAAGAGCGTATAATAACCAAATTTATTTACAGGCATTTTTTCCATTGCTAAGTCGGCAATGTTTTCAGCTTCTTCTAATTTGTCTTCATTTATTAATTGCTCTAAAAGTCTAGCAAGATTACCTCTATATGTGATTCCGTTTTTACGAGTTTCAACATCGTGGTAAATCTTATCGCTACCACTATTTCCCCAATCCCAAGACATCACCTTCTCATACATAAGGTCTGAATCAACGCGACCCATATCAAAAGGGTTAGCTCTGTCTACAGCTGTTTTTATTGGAACTAGTTTATAACACAGTCCGTCTAGTTGTAAATAATCTTTCATCCAGATGTAATCATCATCACTAAAGGCACCACCTGTAAAGTAAATAGGTCTTTTCCAATCGTTATTTGCTATAATATCTAGCATTAATAACCTGTTTTTATACAATGCACCTCCAGAAATAGTAATATCAATATAAGGTACTATTTTGTCAGCATCCTTTTCTTTTACAATTCCATATTTTAAAACATTAGCCTTATTAACAGGAATTCTTACGTTAGAGGTTGGTAAATAGTTTGAGTTTTGAATTTGAATTGGATATCCGTTAGGGTCCTCTCCTTTTCGTTGCATCGCATATTTGAGACTATACTTTGGATCATCATTAGATATGAAATTCATATACTCTTTGATCATCATGGTGTCTTTTGTGATTTCATATTTCATGATATAATCACGAGTACCATATTTATATTGATCATGCGTTAATTGTGATGGGATAGGGTCACTTTCATACGCTTTACGTTTCATTTGATCTATATACCAATCAGTTTGAAATAAACTAGTATTAACAACACGAACATCTGTTCTCACGCCTTCTATTTCTTGTAAATACCATAGAGGGAAACTATCATTATCTCCAATAGTAAATAGTATGGCGTTTGGTGCACAGGATTCGAGATACTTCCGAGCCATAGCTTGAGCTGTATATTTTTCTGATCGGTCATGATCATCCCAATTTTCAGCAGCTAAAATCCCTGGAACTAAAAGCAGGCAGACCACAGTTATTGCAGGAGCTAAGAACTTGGAGCTGGTGAATTTCCGGAGCATATCAAAAATAGCATAGACTCCAAAACCAATCCATATCGCAAATACATAAAACGAACCTACTACAGAGTAATCTCTCTCACGAGGTTCAAAAGGTCTTACATTGGTATAGAATTGAATGGCTAATCCAGTAAATAAGAAGAATACGAGTAATACCCAAAAACGTTTTGGATCTCGACTTAATAAGAATAAAAAGCCTATGATACCTAGAATTAAAGGCAACATAAAATAGGTGTTTCTAGATTTATTATCTGCTACATCACTAGGTAAATTATCTTGAGACATGCCTAAGCGCGCTTCATCTATAACGTCAATTCCGCTTATCCAATTCCCATGTAAATCATCATATTTACCTTGGATATCATCTTGTCGTCCAGAGAAATTCCACATAAAATACCTCCAGTACATATATCCTAATTGATAATCTATCATGTAATATAAGTTGTCGCCAAATGATGGTTTTTCTATGATTAGAAAATCTCTACCAAACTGTTTTAAGAAATTATGATAATCTTCATAATCAATTTTTCCTTGAGCAACTTCGTTTTTAAATTCGTTAACCAATTGTCGAACTTGGTTTTCCATTTGATATTCAGGTTTTATCCTGAAATCTAATAAACCAGTGAACATCATATAATTTTCTGCATGTTCAGAACTCCACATACGAGGCAGCATTGACGCGTGTTTTGAGTTATAACGTTGTTCGGCATTTTTCCATTTGTTGACAATCACATATTCACCTTTGTCGTAGTCTTTTTCATATTTAGGTTTAGCGTCTTTATATGGATTGTTTTCATCCAAACCAGAATATTGGTCTGTAAATAAAGGACCGTAAAACAAATGTGTTTCTGGATATTGCTCTAAATTATAATAGGCTAATAATTCTCTTGCGCTTGAAGGATTGTTTTCATTAATAATCACATTTGCATTGGCACGAATAGGTAGCATTACCCATGATGAGAAACCAATAAAAATAAAAATTAAGCAAAGTGTTAATGTGTTTGCGTATTTGTATCCTTTATCACGTGTATATTTTAATCCGAAATAGAACGCGGCAACTAACAGTACTCCTGTAATTATTGATCCAGAATTAAAAGGTAAACCAATGGTGTTGACGAAGAAAATTTCTGAAGCACTAAAAAGAAGAAGTGCATTTGGTAGTAATAATTTAAATATAAAAAGTAAGATTGCTGCAGCTGCTACATTAGCAATTATGAAATTGACAACAGTGATTTTTTTATAATTTTTAAAATAATAGATCAAGCCTAATGCAGGAATTGTTAATAATCCCATGAAGTGAACTCCAAATGATAACCCAATTACAAATGCAATTAAAATTAACCATCTGTGGCCTCTAGGCTTGTGCATGTCTTCTTCCCAACGTAACCCTAAATAAAACAGGATAGCCATGATTAAAGTTGCCATAGCATAAACCTCAGTCTCTACAGCATTAAACCAAAATGAATCTGTGAATGTGAATGCTAGACTCCCAACTAGAGCACTTCCTAATATGGCAATATATTGGTTCTTTGATAAATTCTCGTAAGATGTGTTTTGTGGATCCTCTTGTTTTGGAGTTGCTACTCTGGCTAATTTTGTCAATAAAATAGTTAGAGTCCAAAACATAAATAGTATTGTAAATGCACTTGATACGGCACTCATCATATTTAACATCGCACCAATTTGTGCAGGTTCTAGTGCAAACATAGAAAAGAAAGCTCCTAACATTTGAAATAAAGGTGCTCCAGGTGGATGACCTACTTGTAATTTTGATGAGGTGAGAATATACTCTCCTGCATCCCAAAAGCTAACTGTTGGCTCTATAGTTAGTGCGAAGGTGATTAATGCTACGGTAAAAGCAAACCATCCTAAAATGGTATTCCATTTCTTGTAGTTGAAATGTGTCATAAAACAAGTCTATTTAATGCGAGCGAAATTAACAATAAATATAAAAAGAACTACTCATTTTAAGTAAACGTTACCATTTTTTGATTTTTTTATAAAAAATTGTTTGCTCAAATGAAACTTTGTTATAAATTTGCATCCTCTTTGAGATTTTGGCCTATGGTGTAACTGGTAACACGTCTGTTTTTGGTGCAGAAGAGTCTAGGTTCGAAACCTAGTGGGCCAACTTAAACCCAAAAAGTCCTTGCTAATTTTAGTAAGGACTTTTTTTATGGGAAATTTTTACAAATTATATTTTGAATGTTATAACTGGTCTATTAGCGTGATTGACAAGATCTTCGCTAATACTGCCATTAAAGAAATGGGCAATACCTTGTCTACCATGTGTGCTAATTCCAATAAGATCTGCATCTATATGTTTAGAAAAGTTTAAAACACCTTTCTCTACAGATTCGTCATTATAGATATTTATAGTGAAATTTTTAAAGCTATTATCATTTATAAATTCATTAATTCTATCATTAGCTTTATGTGTTGTTGTAAAATTACTAGCCGTATTTACCATCAGTAAATGTAATTGCGCATCAAAAGCTGTAGCGAATTCTGTTGCTTGACGGTAGGTTTCTTTATTGTCGTTTTTGAAATCTGAAGCAAAAATAACATCATCTATACTAAAATCATCATGCTCATTTTTAATCACCAATACAGGAACATCAGAATTTCTAACTGCTTTCTCAGCGTTAGAACCTACAAACATTTCTTTAATTCCACTTGCGCCATGAGAACCCATGGTGATCATTGTTATGCCGTGTTCTTTGCAGATTTCTGAAATACCATTAAAAGAACCATCAGGCTTAACAACTTCATGTACAGTGATACCTTCTAAATAGTCACTATTCATGATGTCTTCAAATTTTTGATGAGCCATTTTCATAAAAAACATAATCTCTGGTACATCTGCATGAGTGCTTACAGCATCAATATCTTGCATAGGAATTTCTAACATATGCAATAGATAAATCTCGCTATTATGCTTTTTTGCTATTTGAGCAGCTACTTTTAATGCATTTTCAGCTTCTTCTGAAAAATCTGTAGGGACTAATATTTTTTTCATCTTATTTGTGTTGATTTTGAATACATAAATTTAAGAATAAAAAACGAGACTTAATCACTTGTGGAAATCAATAAAAATGTTGTATATTTGCAGCGTTGTTTGAAGAAAAAAGAATAATGAGCGGACGGGAAGTCCGCTCTTTTTATACTAAAAATGTTCAGAGATACTGTAAATAATTTATTAGAAGACGCATTAGAAGAGCGTGAGGACTTGTTTTTAATAAGCCTTGATGTGCTACCAGATAATACAATTAAAATCATTATTGATGGTGACAAAGGCGTTCTAGTTGAGGATTGCATATTTGTAAGTCGCGCTATTGAACATAATTTAGATAGAGAAGAACAGGATTTTTCTTTAGAAGTATTGTCTGCTGGAGCTACAGAGCCTTTAGTAAGTACAAGGCAGTATATGAAAAACATTGGTAGAACGCTAAGCGTAAAAACCAAAGATAATGAAACTATAGAAGGTGCATTAACTCAAGTAAACGAGGATAGAATTCTTTTAGAGTGGAAAGCAAGAGAACCTAAGCCAATTGGTAAAGGAAAAGTAACAGTAAAGAAAGAAGCAGAAATAGCGTATGACGCTATCTCAAAAGCTCAAGTGGTAATAAAATTTTAATTCATAATTATGGAAAATATTGCGTTAATTGACTCGTTTTCAGAATTTAAGGACGATAAATTAATTGATCGTGTAACGCTAATGGCTATTTTGGAAGATGTATTGAGAAATGCACTGAAGAAAAAATATGGTGATGACGATAATTTTGATATTATTATAAATCCAGATAAAGGAGATTTAGAGATTTGGAGAAATAGAATTGTAGTTGCAGATGAAGAGGTTGAAGAACCAAATCAGGAAATAGCACTATCTGAAGCTCAAAAAATCGAACCTGATTTTGAAGTAGGTGAGGATGTGGCTGAGGAAGTTAAGTTAATAGATTTAGGACGTCGTTCAATATTAGCGTTGCGTCAAAACTTAATTTCTAAAATTCACGAGCACGATAATACAAATATATATAAGCACTTTAAAGAACTTGAAGGAGAGATTTATTCTGCGGAAGTTCATCACATTCGTCACAGAGCAATTATTTTATTAGATGACGATGGTAATGAAATTATCCTTCCTAAGGATAAACAAATACCATCAGACTTTTTTAGAAAAGGAGAAAATGTAAGAGGTATTATTGAAAGTGTTGAATTAAAAGGAAACAAGCCGGCAATTATAATGTCTAGAACTTCTCCAGTATTTTTAGAGAAGTTGTTTGAACAAGAAATACCTGAAGTATTTGATGGTTTAATTACTATTAAGCATGTCGTTAGAATACCAGGA
>CAJQOA010000205.1 GCA_905479815.1 uncultured Psychroserpens sp. | reverse complement strand
TTTACTTCAGAAACTCCAGTTGCTGAAGAGCTCAATTTTAATATCTTACTTGATGATTTTGGTTTTAATACGACAGACTTTACAGGGAACACAGCTATTACATTTTTAGTTGGTCAATCTACAACAAGTACAACAATAACACTAATAGACGATACAGATGATGAAGGTGATGAGGTCACAAAAATTCGTTTTGAAAGTTTGCCAGACGAATATCTAGCACTAAATAATGATCTAAGAATACGTATTGTAGATAATGATTTTACAATGGCAAATTATGGTACGCCTTTAGATCCTACCTTCGGAAATGTAACTAGCACAGAGCCTGTAGGCTATTACAACTCACTTGACGGCTTAGCAGATGAAGATTTACGTCAAGCACTTCAAGATATCATTGCAGATCCAACGATTGTAAGAGCGCAGACTTATGCAGATGTATTAGATATTTTAGTAGAAGCAGATCAAAACCCATTAAACAGTAATCAAGTATGGTTAGTATATCAAGAATTTGGACGTGCAAAATTAGATGTGCAATCAAGCTCTGTTAATGCAGGAAAATGGAATAGAGAACACACGTACCCAAGATCTAGAGGAGATTTTGAAGATATAGAAGAAGATGAAATTGCAGATGGAAGAGATATATTCTGGACAACAAAAGCAGATTCAACACGTCACGCTAATTCAGATGCTCATGCACTAAGGCCAGCAGATGCTATTGAGAATTCTACAAGAAACAACAAGCATTACGGAGATCCAATGTTAGGCGGTTACAATGGTCCAACGGGAACTGCAGCCAGTTTCTATGGTGATGTCGCTAGGAGTGTCTTATATATGGAAATTAGGTATAATGATTTATCAGTAGTTAATGGATATCCAGTAATACCAAATACAGAAGACTATCTAGGAGAATTAGGAGATTTAGCAATCTTATTAGATTGGCATAGAAACGATCCACCAGATGATTATGAAATGAATCGTAATAACGTGGTTTACACATGGCAGTTTAATAGAAACCCTTTTATAGATCAACCAGATTTGGTAGAATATATTTGGGGAACTAATGTTGGGCAAACTTGGGATCAAGAATTGAGTGTTAATGAGTTTAATCAAGATCAAATTAGTGTGTATCCTAATCCAACAACAAACACGATTAGTATCAAAGGACTCAATACTCAAGCAGGTTTACAAGTGTTCTCGATAGAAGGGAAGCTACTTAGATCTCTTAAATACAATCCAGAAACAACAATTGATTTAAATCTACCAAGTGGTATATATCTTTTAAATATATCTTCGGAAGACAAACAAATTGTAAAGAAGCTCGTGGTTAATTAAAGAAACCAGAGGCTAATTGAAATAAGAAACCCTTCAGAAACTATAATCTGAAGGGTTTATTTTTTATATTAAATTGGATGAGGTTTTAATTTCCTATAGCTCTCACAAAAAGTTTGTCATCACCATATCTTCCCATCACAATATCTGGTATGCCTTGATTTTTTTCTTTCCAACTTGCGCTCGATTTTGTACCGTTATTATTATCAAGTGAAATTTTTATACTGGTGATTTCTCCTGCTTTGTTACGTCTTATTTTCGAGTACTTTACTTCAATTCCTTGTTTTTTTAACGCTGCCTTTTGACGTTTTAAAAATGCTTCTGATGCATCTTTCGAAATTATAAACTCTACGCTTGGAGTTTCATTATCATTATAAGCAACCTCTATTATCTCGATGTTATTAGGATTGTTTTCTTCAACTTCTATGATAACTGGTTTCTCATTTGTATTTGAGAATATTGAGGTCTTAGATGTAATTAGAACCACACCATCTTTGCCTTTTTGGCCATAAATCTTTAATGCTTTATCTCCTTTTATGACTTCAAGTTTATCAATATTGTTAGGATGTAAGCTTTTCATTTGTGTATTAGTGATTACTTTTCCATCGACAATATAAAGTAGTTCTTCATTACCATTATCAGTAAATTTATAGGTAACCTCTTCATTGCTATTTGTGTTATAGCTATAATCCTTAAATTCCTTTTTTGATTTTTTAGTAAACATCATTACAACTCCATTTTTCCCTTTATCTCCATAAGATTCAAAAGCGCTTGTGCCTTTTAAAACATTTATAGTTTTAATATCGTCAGGGTCTACATCTTCAAATAACGATCTCTTAACGACTTCTCCATTAATAATGAATAATGGCTCCTCAGATCTAGTTACAAATACATTTCTTTTATTGTTTTGAGAAGCATTGATACTTGTTCTTATGACATTGTAATTGCTGTTAGTTAAGACACGAATAGAATCTGTATCCTTAGAGTTTCTAATCCTAATTTCTGATTCTTCTTTAATATTATCATTGTTTTTTAATACATACACATTTGAATTTTCAGAAGCTTGTACTTTAGTTTTGCCGTTATGTGTCGTGTATGTTTTTGGAGTTCTGTCTGTGAAATTACCAACAACAAAGGAGTCTTCATTGCTTTTAAAGATAAATGGCTCCATAGCTTTATCTGAATTGGCATTGTACGATCCGCTATTTCCATTGTATTTAAATTCTGTTTTAATAGCAGTGATTTCTGAGTTTTTATTACGTTTAATTCCTGAGTAACCAAATGTTACACCTTTATTTGCTAATTTCTTTTTAATGATTAATAAGTCATCATCACTAATGTCTTTAGTGAATATTTGCTCAATATCTTCGGTTTGGATGAGTTCTATTAGAGGTTCTTTTTCTAAAGGAGTTTCAACATAAATATCTTCAGTATTAAAACTCATCATAAAGAGTCCTAATAATGGAATCACAAAGACCATTTTAAGTTGATTCATTTTACTTGATTTTGATTTGTGTAACATAACGATTCGTTTTTTGATTAATGATGTGTAAAAATTGTTAGTAATTACTAATTGATGATTTTGTAGGCTCGTTTTAAGTAGCACTGTTTGATAACTCTTCTCGCAAAGCGAATTGTGCTGTGCTTTTTGATCTGCTATAAATTCTAAGTTTTGTTGTAATGCTTTTTTGTACAACCAAGCAATTGGGTTAAACCAAAATAAAATGCAAGCCATGTGAGAAATAATAGTATCAATAGAGTGCCATTGTTTAGTGTGTACTTTTTCGTGATTAATGATGTGTGTGAGTTCTTCTTCCTTAAATTGATTAGGATTATAAACAATACGGTCAAAAAAGGAAAAAGGTGTAATATTTCGATTGGTTTCTAAGAGTTTGTATGAACCAGATGTTTTGGTCTTGCTAGAGTTGAAAACTTTCCGAAGTGATAAAAAGTCAATGATTAATTTTCCGAAGAAAAATAAAATGCCCGCAAAATATGTCCAGATAGCAAGTTGTAAGTAATCAAACGGTTCTTCTAAAATAACAGCAGTGTTCAAGTTGTTATAATTGATAGCAAAGTTGTTTGTGTTTGTGACTGTGTACTCAATATATACAGGGATCACAATCAACGGAATAACACAAGCTACGATTAAGCCAGATAATAAAAACCAACGGTTTGCCTGAAAAAAGGTCTCTTTTTGTAATAATAATTGGTAGCATGCGTAAAAAATAAATAGAACCGCAGATGCTTTTAATATATAGTCCATGATTATTTCTTTTTTTCGATTAATGCGATAATTTCTTTTAATTCATCAACACTTATTTTTTCTTCTTTAGCAAAGAAAGAGACGACATTTTTATAGGAGTTATTGAAATAGTTTTCAATTGCTGTGTTCATGAAACGTTCTTTGTAGGCTTCTTTATCTACAATAGGGAAGTATTGATGTGTTTTTCCGTACGCATTGTAACTCACATACCCTTTTTCTTCGAGATTT
>CAJQOA010000204.1 GCA_905479815.1 uncultured Psychroserpens sp. | reverse complement strand
ACTAGAATATTCAATTATTGCTAGTTCATCTTGAACTTTCAACTCAAATTGGCGTAGAAAGTCATTGTCTGTTAATTCAGCAGCATCAATCATAATAATTTGTATTTAATTCAATGGTCGGTAGGGTAGAACTATACTTTTATATAGTTTTGTATTGCAAATTTACGAAAAATATCGCAGATATTACATATCATTACTCTAAAGACTTATGAAACAAGAAATTATAAATGTATATCTAATGCCAGGCATGGCTGCTAATCCTATCATATTTGAGCATATCAAATTGCCAGAAGATCAGTTTAAGATTCATTGGCTAGAATGGATGATTCCAAATAAAAAGGAAACTCTAGAGTCTTACGCAAAGCGAATGATTGCTACATATATTAAACATGATGATATCGTATTGTTAGGCGTTTCTTTTGGCGGGATTTTAGTGCAAGAAATAAGTAAACATCTAACCTTGAGAAAGCTATTTGTAGTTTCTAGTGTAAAATCTAAACATGAGTTACCTAAGCGAATGAAAGTAATGAAATTCACAAAAGCATATAAAATATTACCAACACAGTTAGTGTCTAATATAGATTTTCTAGCAAAATATGCTTTTGGAGAAACGGTTACAAAGCGAATAGAACTGTATAAAAAGTATCTTTCAGTTAGTGATAAACGCTATTTGGATTGGGCTATTGAAAATGTTATAGAATGGGACCAAGAAGAGCCTAATAAGGATGCTATTTATATTCATGGCGATAAGGATGCGGTATTTCCACATTCATGCGTTGGAAATTGTATTGTAATTAAGGGAGGAACTCATATTATGGTCATAAACAAGTATAAATGGTTTAACGAAAATTTACCAAAACTAATATTACAATAACCTTAAAGAGAGCAAAAATTTAATACATTTATAAAAATTAGAATTATGAAAATTATAAAAAATATTTTAGCAGCTATAGGTTTAGTATGTGTGTCTGGGCTATTTATTTTTGCAGTTCAGTCTGATAAAGTAAGCCAGCCTGATAAAGCAGTTTCAGATAAAGAAGTTGTAGAAACACCAAAAATGATTAATGACTATAATGTATATGCATTGTCTGTGCCAGATAATTTGAATTTTGCAGGAGAAGCAATGCCTTTGCAGGACCCAGATATTTTAGAGCGTATGGACAGAGAATTGTTAGTAAATACATATTGGCAATCTAATGGCTTATTGATGTTTAAGCGAGCAAAAAAATATTTCCCTATAATTGAGCCAATATTGAAGAAAAACGGGATTCCTGAAGATTTTAAATATCTAGCTGTTATAGAAAGCGGATTAACAAATGCCGTTTCTCCAGCTGGAGCAAGAGGTGTTTGGCAAATCATGCCAGCAACAGGACGTGAAAACGGACTTGAAGTAAATAAAAATGTTGATGAACGTTACAATCTAGAAATGGCAACTGAGGTTGCTTGTAAATACTTATTAAAATCAAAAGAGAACTTAGGATCTTGGACACTTGCTGCAGCTGCATACAATGCAGGTAATGCTGGCGTTTCAAAACGTTTAAGAGAGCAACGTGTAGATGGTTATTATGATTTATTGCTAGGAGAGGAAACAGGACGTTATTTATTTAGAATAGTAGCATTAAAAGAGATTTTAAGTCATCCAAAAAAATATGGTTTTAATTTTACGTCTAATGACTTATACAAGTCAATTCCTACATATCAAGTAGAAGTAGATACAGCAGTAACAGATTTCACGAAATTTGCGGAGCGTTATGGGATTAATTATAAAATTCTAAAAATTCATAACCCTTGGTTAAGAGAACCGAAACTTAATAATTCATCACGAAAAAAATATATAATAGAAATCCCTAAAGAGGGATATTATTCTGTCAAGCCTTAATGATTGATTTTCTAAAAGAACACTATTGGTCTATTTTAATAATTGTCAATTATTTGTTGGCCTTTTCTGCAATTATCGTTGTTCTTTTAAAAAACATTAACCCAACAAAAACGGTGTCATACATTATTGTATTGGCACTTTTTCCTTTTTTCGGGATAGTTATTTATTATTTGTTTAGTCAACAATACCGTAAGACTAAAATTTTTAATAGAAAGAATGTTATAAATTCTAAGGTTATACAATCTGCTGGTAAAAGTGTAAAGTTAGATGGACGCGATTTAAGAGTTTTAAATGAAAAACTTGATGATAAAATCAAACTTGTTAAATTACTTAAAGCAAGTGAGAGATCACCTCTAACTATTCGTAATGAAGTTGATATACTTTTTAACGGTGAGACTAAGTTTAAGCGTCTATTAGAAGATTTGCAAAATGCCAATAATCATATTCACTTAGAGTATTATATTATTAAAGATGATGTAATAGGTACTGAGTTGCTTGATATTATATGTGAGAAAGCTAAGCAAGGTGTTGAAGTGAAAATGACTTATGATGATGTAGGTAGTAAGCTGTCTTCTAAAATGAAACATCAATTAGATGATAGTGGTGTTGATCATTACCCGTTTATGCCAGTTATATTTTCTAGCTTAACAGGTAAATCTAATTATAGAAATCATAGAAAAATAGTAGTTATTGATGGTGAAATAGGATATGTAGGCGGTATTAATATTTCTGATAGTTATATAAATACAGAAGACTCAAAATTATATTGGAGAGATACACACTTGCGAATTTATGGTGAAGCAGTTAAAGTATTACAATTTCATTTTTTAACAACGTGGGACTTTGTGACAAAAAAGTCAATCGAAGTAAAGCAAAGTTATTTTCCAGAAACTGAGTGTGAAAAAGATGTTGCTATACAAATAGCTGCAAGTGGACCAGATACTGATTGGGCATATATAATGGAAGCGATATTGACAGCTATCAATAATGCCGAAAGTTATATCTATATCACCACACCTTATTTTATACCTAATGACCAGCTAGTTACAGCATTACAAATTGCATCTAAAATTGGAGTAGATGTGAGGTTGATTATTCCTAAGTACTCAGATAGTTGGGTGGCTGAGAGTGCTACAAATTCATTTTTAGAACCACTTCTTAAGGCAGGCATTAAAGTGTATCGTTATTCTAGAGGTTTTGTGCACGCAAAAACCATGGTAGTAGATGATATATTTGCAACTATTGGTACTTGTAATTTAGATAATAGAAGCTTCAATATAAATTTCGAAATCAACGCATTAATATATGATTCCGAAGAAAGTCAGATTTTAAAATCTCAATTTATAAAAGATATTACTGATTGCGAGCTTATTGATTTTGAATCCTGGAAAAATAGACCAAGAATACATAAACTGAAAGAGTCTTATAGTAGACTTTGGGCACCGCTACTATAATTATTGTAAAGTCGTTATAATGCCACTATTAGTTGGTTCATCACTAAAAAGCATCCATTTGATTTTTTCATGCATCGCACTAAAAGCCACTTCAGATCTATTGTAAGAGTTTGAAATAGTAAATTTCTTGTCAATTTTTAAAAGTTGTTTGTCTTCGGAAATAAAGAAACAAGCTGGAGCTCCAAACGAGTGCTTAAACGTTTTTATAGTGTGATTAGCATTATTATCACGTTCATCTATATAAGTGATAGTTACGTTAGAGTTGTAGTCTTTAGAGTGTTGCTTTGCTTTCTCTTTTGAATCCCAAAATAAAACGATGATTTCAATTTGTCCTTTATACATTTTGGACATTCTATTAATTTCATTTATTTCTTCGTCCTTAATTATTTCCCAAGAAGACTTAGTGATTAAAAGAAAAGGCTTATCAATTGATGATGTGTTTAAAGTACCACCTTTTACCTTATTGAGAGACATATCTCTAACATGACTAAATTTTAAATGATTTTCAAAAAGAGAATCAAAAAGAAACTTAGCTTGTTCTTTATCACCATTTTGCATAGCAACTTCAGAATTAGCTTTGTATGCTTTCAAATGTTTTCCAATTTGAGAGTCAAAGTACGTTTTTTGCTGTTGAGAAAAAGCTTGAAACATACAACCTAACATAAGTATGATAATAGATGTCTTCACGTCTAAATATTTGTAATTTTTATTTTGTACAAAGTTAGGCGTAATGGTCTTTAAGACCTTAAAAACTCGTTTAAAGACTTGATTTTCTAGAGAACGGAATGTTAAGTGAACAATAAACCGATGAAAGCATCGTTGGTTAATAAATATTAACGTCTTCTCATGTTACGATTACCGTAATGTTGCTTAGGTCCTTGGGATTTTTTCATCCCATCTTTCATCATCTTAATTTGATCTGTTAAGATACCTCGTTTATCTAGTTTTTGAGCTTCATTTAAAAGCTGTTTTGCTTCTATAGCTCTTCGTTTACTAAAAGCAATTCCTGCTAGATTTAATTTAGCCATAGCGACATCATGATCCATAGAAAGACCTAGGTCTAATGCTTTTTTAAAGTATTTTTCGGCGTCATTCATATTAGATTGAGACACCATAACACCATGAAGATAGTTGAAATATCCTTCTTGTTTTTTAACAAGAGCACCTGGAGGATTTTTAATTTTATTTAACCAGCTTTTGGCACCTTCAAAATCTTGTTTTCTGAGCTTTAAAAAGGCTAGTAGAATAAATTCATTTTTAAAGTATAAGAAAATGAAAATAAATGATAATAAAATATACATAATTCCATTACCAATATAACCTTCTGTAAATTGATAAACAGCATAGGCTATTATTAATCCAGCTATAACTAGTTTGATGTTTTTATTGAACATGTTTTTCTATTTTATATGTAACATTAGAGATAATTGTTGTTGGTACTTTTAAGTCATTCATGTTATGCATGATTGAGTTTCCTTTAACTGTTGAGATTGTAGACATGGTCTTAACAAAGCCAGTTTCTTTAGATGTTGTTAAATTAGAGGTCATATCACCTTTAAGATTCATTTCAACATCAGCATCCTTATTTAAAAAGTTAACTATGCTTTTACCAGTTATGATAATGTCATCTTCGGTTATGCTTTCTAAGGTCCAGATATTTTTTGAAGATAAATCCCCTTCAAAATTATTTTCCCAATTATCGCCAATTTCAACAGTTGAGTTAGGATAAATGTAAGTCATTTGTTCAAAACTATTAGCAAGACTTTCATTACTAAACTCGCCTTTCATAGATTCTTTCATAACCTCTTTTGTGAAATCGTCTAAATCTCCAACGGCGTTTACCATTCTTGAAATTAATTTGTCAGAACCTTCAATAGATTTGATTTTACCGTTTTTGTACATTTTCATTGCCAAATCTACATTAACTAATTGTGCGAAAATTTTGCCTTCAATATCGCCATCTATTATACTGTCATTTGTGTTAACAGATATGATTTCGCCAATTAAATTTGAGGATGATACCATTTTAAAACGATCAAATTTAAATTTTAATCCATATAAACTATCATTGACCTCTTCTACAATAAATGAAAAATCACCTTCTAAAAGGTTTTTCATTTCATGTTTTTGACCATTCATGTCCTGAACAATGTCCTGGTTAGCGACCTGCTTAACCTTAAATTGATTGCCAACTTTAAGATTGTAAACTAAGCTAGTTTGAGCGTTTATTAGGCTTGTTGTAGCAATAAATGCAACAAGAATTGTTGTAAAAAAAGATTTCATTTTTTTTCTTAAATTTTCAATTCACAAAGAAACTAATTTTTTGTCAATTTGTAGCTAGTAAATAAGAGGATATAAATAATAGAAAATAATTTCAAATTTAGGTTTGGCAAAGTAAAAACTCTTTGTATATTTGCACCCAGTTTTGAGAATAGTTCAAGACGATAAAAAAGAATTAAAGTTTTTTAAAAAGATACGACAATGCCAAAAAGAACGTTTCAACCGTCAAAAAGAAAGAGAAGAAATAAACACGGTTTTAGAGAAAGAATGGCTTCTGTAAACGGAAGAAAAGTTTTAGCGCGTAGAAGAGCTAAAGGAAGAAAGAAATTGTCTGTATCATCTGAAACTAGACATAAAAGATAATGATTAACAATTGTTAATATATTAAAGGCGTTACTTAGGTGTAACGCCTTTTTTTGTACCTATATGTTACCTATTTTTGAACTCTTAAAAAAATTGACATGCCAAAAAACGAAAAATTAAAATCTATTCTAATTATAGGCTCAGGTCCTATAATCATTGGTCAAGCTTGTGAATTTGACTATTCAGGGTCTCAAGCACTACGCTCACTTCGTGAGGATGGTATAGAAACTATTCTGATTAATTCTAATCCAGCAACAATCATGACTGATCCATCCATGGCAGATCATGTGTATTTGTTGCCCTTGAATACAAAGTCACTTATAAAAATTCTTAAAGAGCATCCGCAAATTGATGCGGTATTGCCGACCATGGGAGGACAAACAGCTTTAAATTTGGCTATTGAAGCAGATGAAAAAGGAATCTGGGAAGATTTTGGTGTTGATATGATTGGTGTAAACATTGACGCTATTAATGTTACTGAAGACAGGGAGCAGTTTAGAGAATTGATGGAAAGAATTG
>CAJQOA010000203.1 GCA_905479815.1 uncultured Psychroserpens sp. | reverse complement strand
GTTGATATACAAGCAGAGCGCTATGATAGTAATGGAAAATTTCAACAATTATGGTTACAAGAAACACTCTTTTAAATGAAAACACTCAGACTCATACTTGGTGACCAACTAAATATAAAACACTCATGGTTCAAAGACACTAATGATGATGTTGTCTATTGTCTTTTTGAAATGCGCCAAGAGACAGACTATGTAAAACACCATATTCAAAAAGTAATCGGTTTTTTTGGCGCTATGCGTCAATTTGCTGAAGATTTAAAAACTCAAGGTCATAAGGTTGTTTATTTTAGAATTCACGATAAAAACAACACACAGGATCTAATTGAGAACCTATCATTATTAATCAATGAGCATAATATTGAACATTTTCAATACTTGCATCCTGATGAACATAGATTAGACAAACAATTAAATGCTTTTACAGACTCGCTAGATATATCCTCAAAAGTATTTACAACAGAACACTTTTACACGAGTCGTAATGATCTCGCTACTTTTTTTGAAGGAAAAAAGCAATTCTTAATGGAGAATTTCTATCGCGATATGCGCAAGAAACATGACATCCTAATGGTGGCTGGTCAACCAGAAGGTGGTAAATGGAATTACGATAAAAGCAATAGAAATAAATGGAAAGGCGATGTTTCTATTCCAAACTATAAGTTGTTTAAAAATGATGTTTCCGAAGTTATAAAAGATATAAAAACAGGAAGTGTTGAGACGATTGGTAAATTCGAAACAAAAACCTTCCCCTATCCTATTACTCGCAAGCAAGCCATAGAACAACTCAAATATTTTTGTGAAGAATTACTCGTGCATTTTGGTGATTATCAAGATGCCATGCATACAGAAGAGGAGTACTTATTTCATTCGCGATTATCATTCGCTATGAATTTAAAACTCATATCTCCTAAAGACATTGTCACTTCTGTAATGAACTATTACAGAAAACACAGTGATGACATCAATATCTCACAAGTAGAGGGTTTTGTGAGACAAGTTATTGGTTGGCGAGAATATATGAGAGGTATGTATTGGGCTTTTATGCCAGAGTACAAATCAAAAAATGAGCTGAACAATCATAACAAATTAGCAGATTTTTTCTGGACAGGTAATACCAAAATGAATTGCCTTAAACATGCCATAAATAACTCTTTAGACAATGGCTATGCACACCACATCCAACGCTTAATGATTACTGGTAACTATGCGCTATTAACGCAAACAGATCCAGACCAAGTTGACGATTGGTATTTAGGTGTTTATGTAGATGCTATTGAGTGGGTACAACTCACTAACACGAGAGGAATGAGTCAATTTGCAGATGGTGGTAAAATTGCCACCAAACCTTATGTGTCATCAGGGTCTTACATTAATAAAATGAGTAATTACTGTGGTGATTGCCATTATAATAAAAGTAAAAAAATTGAAGATGACGCTTGTCCTTTTAATAGTTTATACTGGAATTTTCTAGATGACAAACGCGAGCAATTGGGTAATAATTTTAGAATGGGAATGATGTATAGTTTGCTCGATAAAATGGATAAAAAAGCGCTTCAGGACATAAAAAAGAAAGCACAACATATTATAGAACATCAAAATGAGTACTAAAAAACCTCTATTACAAATTGTATGGCTAAAACGTGATCTTCGTTTAGAAGACAATGAAGCCATTTTTAATGCTTTAACAACAGGAGATCGCACACTTTTTCTCTATGCATTTGAAACGATACTTCTAGAGGACAATCATTATAGTGAGCGTCATTGGAATTTTATAAGAGAATCTATTAAAGACTTAAACGATAGCCTAAAACCATTTAAATCAAAGGTTCTCGCTGTAGAAGCAGATATCATATCTATCATAAATCAATTAATGTCTCAATACACGATTAGAAACATCTATTCTCATCAAGAAACAGGAATTCTTGTGACTTACAATAGAGACAAATCATTTAAACGTTTTTGCAAAAACAATTTAATTACATGGCATGAAAATATTCATAACGGTGTACAGCGTGGCTTAAAGAATCGTGAACTTTGGACACAACAATGTAATGCCTATTTTGAAGTAGAGCCCTTAATTTTTTCTCCTTCGGAAAATCAACTACTAGACATTAAGGCTATTAAAGAATTAGAAGGCATATTACCTGTTGCATCTCTTGATACTCCTAATGCTGCTGTTTTTCAAAAAGGAGGACGAATGATTGGTTTAAAATATCTAGATTCTTTTCTCACAAAACGATATGTGAATTATATGTTTCATATTTCAAAACCAGAATTAGCAAGAAAAGGCTGTAGTAGAATATCACCTTATATTGCGTGGGGAAATTTATCAATTAGAGAAGTCTATCGCAAAGCATTCTTTTTAAAGAAAACATCATCTAACAAAAAGCCAATAGAAGCCTTTATGTCCCGATTGAGATGGCAAGCACATTTTATTCAAAAGTTTGAAATGGAACATACCATGGAAAACGTAAGCATAAATAAAGGATATCAAAAATTAAAAAAGGATATATCAGAACACTATCAAATTGCTTGGGAAACAGGACAAACTGGCTATCCTCTTGTTGATGCTTGTATGCGCTGTTTAAATGAAACTGGGTATTTAAATTTTAGAATGCGCGCCTTAGTGGTGTCATTCCTTACTCATAACTTATGGCAACCTTGGCAAGCAGCTTCCCAACATTTATCTAAGATGTTTTTAGATTTTGAACCTGGCATTCATTTTCCGCAATTACAAATGCAAGCAGGTGAAACGGGAACAAATATGCTTAGAATCTATAACCCAATTAAAAATAGCTTAGAACATGATCCTGATGCTGTTTTTATAAAAAAATGGGTTCCAGAATTGAGAGATTTAGATATCCCGTTTGCTCATGAACCGTATTTAATGACCAAAATGGAACAACAGTTTAACAATTTTAATTTAGGAAAAGATTATCCATATCCAATTGTTGATATGGATACTACTAGAAAAAAAGCTAGCGATACATTATGGAATCTTCGGAAAAATAAAAAAGTAAGAGAAGAAAGCGAAAGAATACTTAAAAAGCATACACTACGAGGTTAATATTTCTGAATCAAGACTCTTATTTATAGATATTTACAGCTATTATTAATTAAATCCATAGTAGTATGTTAATATTTTGTTTAATGATAGTAGAAAAACATTAAACATTTTGTAAATTTGATAAATAAGCAATAAATATTGATTCTAGATACAACTCATAATAATAAAGAAAACAAAATAATCATAACAGATTTAATTGGTAACTCCTTCTCGTTTATTGAATCTATACGAATGGGAGGCGTTGGTTCTAAACGAATGATTATTGAGAATGTTAGCCCAAATTTGCAACAGCATTTAAATACGGTTTCTGATATTAACTATGGTAACATAGAAATAAGACCTAATGGCATTTTACTTTTTATTAATAAAGGCCTAAAAAACTATACATGGGTAATACCATTCTACCAATTAGTCATTTATAAAACTAATGGAATAAGTATACATGCTCAAGGAAAATTTGTTCATTTCAAAAACAATAAAATGTTTAAAGAAAACAAGAAATTTATGACCAAATTATTCGATGCAAAGGTTAAGTTTGATGAACAATATAGTTTTCAATTTTAAATGTATGGAATTAGACATTAGAGCGACTGATAGAATTATAGAAATGGCATGGGAAGATAGAACCACGTTTGAAGCTATTGCATTTCAATTTGGTTTAAAAGAGCAAGATGTTATTGAATTAATGCGCAGAGAAATGAAACCTAAAAGTTTTAGGATGTGGCGCAAACGTGTACAAGGTAGAAAGACAAAACACGAAAAACTAAGAGTATTTCAAGAAGGACGTTTTAAATGTTCTAGGCAAAAACAAATTACGCATAACTCAATATCTAAACGATAACGTGCTTTGACAGAGGAGATGAGTTCCTTTGGACAGCAAATTAAAAAGACAATACATGAGTACAAACACTTTAAATTTAAAAACAAGAGATCTATCTTTAAATGATCTCTCAATCACAGATATTGGTGATGATCATCTTTTTACAGGATTGGAAACACCTATGAAAGCTGATGCTTTCAAACTTAGCGACGAAGAAAAAAAAGAGCGTATAGCCATTTTATTTGAAGAGATAATGGATGTAATGGGATTAGATCTCACAGATGATTCTTTAAAAGGCACACCAAAGCGTGTAGCAAAAATGTATATCGATGAGATTTTTTCTGGATTAAACCCAGTAAATAAGCCTAAAGTTGCATTGTTTGATAATAAATACCAATACAATCAAATGCTAGTAGAAAAGAATATTACATTTTATTCCAACTGTGAGCATCATTTTGTTCCAATAATTGGGAAAGCACATGTTTCTTATATATCTTCAGGCAAAGTTATTGGATTATCAAAATTAAATAGAATAGTACAATATTATGCGAAACGTCCACAGGTACAAGAACGTTTAACAAACCAAATTGCTGAAGATTTAAAAGCAATTTTAGAAACAGAAGATGTTGCTGTTATTATTGATGCTAAACATTTATGTGTATCTTCAAGAGGAATTAAAGATGATACATCTGCAACAGTAACAACATATTATGGTGGTCAATTTAATACACCAGAGAAAATTTCAGAATTACACAACTATATAAATAATTAAGATATGGATTTAATAAACAAAGCCTTAGAATTTGAGAAGCGAAACTTAAAGTCGCTCTCTACTAGTGATCGTGTTAAAATATCTCGAGAAGCTAAAGCCTTAATATTGGATTTAAACCAAATTTATAAGGAAAAGAAAGATGACAAAATCATGGATATCATGAAACGCATTACTGCAATAAAACGCAAAGTTGAAAAGCGGCTAAAAGGTGCCCCTTTAACAGCATAAGCATAGATTATCCCTAATTTAAGATTAAGCGTGATAGATAGCAAGTTATGTGATTCTATTACGCTTTATTACGTAAAACCTATCATTTAATGAAGACATATATAGTTATAGGAGGCAGCAAAGGCATAGGAAATGCTATTGTACAGAGCTTATTAGAAAACAATAACGTTATCAATATAAGTAGAACTAAGCCAGAATACACACATGACAACTTAACACATCATGATTGCGATATTTTAAGTGATGAGTTACCAGACATTGAAAATGCAGATGGATTAGTGTATTGTCCAGGAAGTATTAATCTAAAACCTCTAAAACGTCTAAGCTTAGATGATTTTAGAGATGATTATGAAATAAATGTTATAGGAGCTGTCAAATCCATACAGAAGTATCTCAAGGCTTTAAAAAACGGTAATGACCCTTCTATTGTATTATTTAGTACAGTTGCTGCCAAATTAGGAATGCCTTTTCATACTAGTATCGCAGCTGCCAAATCTGGAGTTGAAGGCTTGGTAAAATCATTTGGTGCAGAGATGGCAACTTCACTAAGAATAAATGCAATTGCTCCAACAGTAACTAATACAGAATTAGCATCTAAATTACTTAGAAATGACAAAATGATTGAAAGCATCACTGAGCGCCATCCCATGAAAAAATTTCTTGAACCCAAAGATGTTGCTGGTATGGCAGAATTTTTACTCTCTGAAAAAGCAGGATCAATTTCTGGACAAGTCTTTGAAATGGACTGCGGAATTGTCAGTTTTAAGATATAACTATTAAACTATTTAAAAATTTATGGCGACACTATTCTCTAAATCAAGTGCTTCAAAAACATCAAACCCATCATCAATCTACGATATTGAAATTAATGGTCTTAATGGAAAACGTTTATCACTCTCAGAGTATAAAGGAAAGTATATTTTGTTTGTCAATGTCGCTTCAAAATGTGGCTTTACGCCTCAATACAAAGGCCTTCAAGAATTGTATGATACGCATAAAGATAAACTCGTTGTTATTGGAGTACCGTGTAATCAATTTGGCAAACAAGAACCAGGAACATCTGAAGACATTGAGTCATTTTGTGAAATTAACTATGGCGTCACCTTTCCTGTTACAGAAAAAGTAGATGTCAAAGGCTCTAAGCAACATCCTCTATATCAATGGTTGACTCAAAAACAAATAAATGGTTTAAAAGATTCTAGTGTAAAATGGAATTTTCAAAAATATATAGTTAGTCCAAAAGGAGAATTTATTGATTATTACTTTTCAATAACATCTCCAACGAGTTCAAAGATTACTAAACACCTAAAATAAAGACCTATGTTCAACCTATTTAAAAAGACAAGTGAAGTTGATAAACTTCAAAAACAATACGAAAAGCTAATGAAAGATTGGCATTCGTTATCAACTACAAACAGAGGTGAGAGCGATAAAAAATATGCAGAAGCTCAAAAAATACAAGACCAAATAGAGCAACTTAAGAGTAAATAATCATGAAGTTTGTAAAAGCTTTTGTGGTATTTATTATCATCAATTTTGGAGCGCTTGGGTTTGGCAGTCTCCTAATGGGAGAAGGTGCTAAATCCTTATGGTACTTACAATTAGAGAAAGCACCATGGACACCAGATGGCTGGGTTTTTGGAGCTGCATGGACATTAATAATGGTGCTGTTCTCATTATATATGGCATTTCTATATCTTAAACGTCCTACAACAAAAATCGCTACGCTCTTTATTATACAATTTGTGCTTAATATAAGCTGGAATTTTTTGTTTTTCAATCAAAAACTAACAGACATTGCGTTACTCAATATTATATTATTAACCATAATTGTTAGTGCACTTTTCCTCACTTACATTAAAGACCTAAAAGGTAAATCATTGCTCATTTTACCTTATTTTATTTGGTTATGTATTGCCACATCACTTAACCTTTACATCTCATTATACAATTAATATGAAGATATACACACTACACAAAAAACAAAACCTACCTATCTCAATGGATACCGCTTGGGACTTTTTATCAGACCCAAACAATCTAAAAACAATTACACCAGATTACATGGGTTTTAATATTCTTTCTGGAGCAGATAGACCAATGTTTGCAGGACAAATCATTCAATATATTGTTACTCCTGTTTTGGGTATTAAGACGAAATGGGTAACAGAAATCACGCACAGTGTTGACAAACATTATTTTGTTGACGAACAGCGTTTTGGACCCTATGCGCTATGGCACCACAAACATTTTATTAAAGAAATTGATGGTGGTGTAGAAATGGAAGACATCATTGATTACAAAGTACCTTTCGGAATATTAGGCCAGCTAGTTCACCCTATTATTGTAAAACCTAAATTAGAAGAAATCTTTAAGTATCGTACAATAAAATTGGAGGAGTTATTTGGTAAATACTAATTTTGAAATATGAACGAGCAATTTCAAAACTTAACACTCAAGAGAATGATTAATAGCGAACAGCATGTGTCCTTAAAAAAACAATATATATAAACACATGAAACAACCTTTACATATATTTTGGTTTCGACGCGATTTACGTTTAGATGACAATCATGGATTCTTTAAAGCTCTTAAAAGCAACCGTCCTGTATTACCTATTTTTATTTTTGATTCTGAAATTTTAGAAAAGTTACCAGAAGATGATGCAAGAGTAACATTTATCTATGATACGCTTCAAAACATGCGGTCTAGACTAGAAAATAAACACGACTCTAGTATAGCTATGTTTCATGGAAAACCCATTGATGTTTATAAGCAATTAGCTATAGATTATGATATAAAAGAAGTCTACACCAATCATGATTATGAGCCTTATGCAAAAGAGCGTGATAATGAGATTGCCCAATTCTTAAAAGCGCAACATATCGCATTTAACACCTTTAAAGACCAGGTCATATTTGAAAAAGATGAAGTAGTCAAAAAAGATGGATTACCCTACAAAGTTTATACGCCCTATATGAAGCTTTGGAAAGCTCAATTTAGACTTCAACCGTTAGAAATTTATGATACCGAATCAAATTTTGGAAACCTCATTAATGAGAACGAATTCCCTAATTTAAGTTTATCTGAAATTGGCTTCAAAAGATCAAACCAGCGTATTGTTGATTATACGGTTACTCCTACTCTTATCCAACAATATGAAGAGACCAGAAACTTCCCTGCAAAAGACTCTACATCTAAAATAGGACCACATTTAAGGTTTGGGACTGTTAGTGTTCGTAAAATGGTACAAAAGGCAATTACCGAAGAGAATGAAATATTTTGGCAAGAGCTTATTTGGAGAGAGTTTTTTATGCAAATCTTGTGGCACTTTCCACATACTGCAAAAGATTCGTTTAAATCAAAATACGATAGAATAGACTGGCGTAACAACGAAGAAGAGTTTAAGCTTTGGTGTGAAGGTCAAACTGGTTACCCATTAGTAGATGCAGGAATGCGACAGCTTAATAAAACTGGTTTTATGCACAATAGAGTTCGTATGCTTGTTGGTAGTTTTCTTTGCAAACATCTTTTAATAGATTGGCGTTGGGGAGAAGCATACTTTGCCGAAAAATTACATGATTACGACATGTCAAGCAATGTAGGAAACTGGCAATGGGTTGCAGGCTCTGGAGTTGATGCTGCACCTTATTTTAGAATTTTTAATCCTACATCGCAAATCTTAAAGTTTGACAAAGAATTAAACTATATAAAAAAATGGGTTCCAGAATTTCAAGAACTCACTTATGCAAAACCTATGGTTGATCATAAAGAAGCTCGAGAACGTTGCTTAAGAGTTTATAAAGAAGCGGTTAGCTAATACAAGATTAACACACTTTTTAAACTTTTGTATTTCATTTTTAATTAATTTTAAAGACTAATTCTAAAAATCAATTCAAATGAATACTAAAGAAGTTGCTCAAAAATGGGCTCAAATGTGCCGAGAAGGTAAAAACCTAGACTGTATTAACGAATTATATGCAGAGAACGTAGTAAGCAAAGAAATGCCAGGAATGGGTGACGATGTCGTTGGTAAGCAAAACGTTTGGAACAAAAGTAAAAATTGGTTAGAAAGCGTTGAAGACTTTCATGCTAGTGAAATAGGAGAACCTATAGTTGCTGGAAACTTTTTTACTGCAAAAATGGGCTTTGACTGCACATTTAAAGAACGTGGCAGACAAAAGATGGAAGAGGTTTGTGTGTACGAAGTTAAAGACGGAAAAATTGCAAGTGAACAGTATTTCTATACTATGGGATAATTGAAATTCAAAGGACTCCTTTTATTAATATCAATAGCGCTCATGTCTTTTGTTCAAACTAAAGACAAGACTTATATGACTCACGGTTATAGCAACGATGATGATGGTTATAATATTTGTGAGATAGTTGTTCATCCAGATTATAGCTACACGTTTAAAACATATAAAGTCGCTAAACGAAAGGATAGAAAAAATTATAAAAGCGCTATTCCTATTATATCCTTTGGAAAAATTAAAAGAGATGGCTCTTATTATATTCATACAGAATATAAAAAAGGAAAACCAACAGATCACTATCTAGTATCTAAACTATCTGATAAAAAAATCATTCTCTATAAAGAGCATGATGATGGATATCTGGAACGGTTGGAGGTTTATAAACGAATTGAATAAAAAAGGTTTATAGAGTACTTAATTCTTCTTCAATTATGTAAGAATTCTTAACAAAAGAAGACTATTACACAGGCATTAATCTCATGCCTTTTTAAGGACTAAACACAAAAATATATGAAACGAATTGCTATAAATGGAATGGGACGCATTGGACGTGCTGCTCTAAAAGTTATATTAGATACACCAGAATTAGAATTAGTCGCAGTAAATGATCTCGTCACAGCAGATAACATTGCTTATTTACTAAAGTATGACTCTGTCTATGGAATATTTGAAAAGGAAGTATCTCATACAGACGATCAACTTATTGTTGATGGTAAAAAAATACAATACTATTCTAATAGAAACCCTGAAGAATTACCTTGGAAAGAAAACAACATTGATATTGTTATAGAAAGTACAGGTTTCTTTACAAGTAGAGAAGGTGCTTCAAAACATATTACTGCTGGTGCAAAAACGGTTGTCATATCTGCACCAACAAAAAGTGAAGACACACCAACAGTAGTTCATGGTGTAAATTCTGAAGAAGGAAAAACGAGCATATTTTCTTGTGCAAGTTGTACCACTAATAATATTAGCCCTGTTGTTGAAGTTCTAGGAAGACGAATAGGTATTAAAAAAGCAATTATGACAACGGTTCATGCTTATACTGCTTCTCAAAATATCGTAGATTCTGTATCAAAAAAGAACTATCGTATGGGAAGAGCTGGAGCTGCTAATATTGTACCAACATCAACAGGTGCTGCAATAGCAACCACTAAAGCACTACCTCAGTATAAAAATAAATTTGATGGTGTCGCATTACGTGTTCCTATTCCTGTTGGTTCAATTTCTGATATGACTTTTGTTACAGAAAAACCTGTAACAGTAGATGAAGTCAACAAGATATTAGAAGAGGAAGCTAGTACATCTCGTTATGCAAAAGTAATTGCAACAACCTATGAACCTATTGTGTCGTCAGATATTGTTAAAAGCCCTTATGCGTCTACTGTAGATTTAAGTATGACACGTGTTGTTGATGGTGATCTTTTAAAAGTGATGACGTGGTATGATAATGAATGGGGATTTACAAATCAAATGATTCGTCAAATTCTGGAAATTTAAATTCCCAAAGACAAAATATACGCATAAAAAAAGCCTCGATGATTCGAGGCTTTTTTTATGTTATTCCGAAGAAAAATTAATTTCCTTCTACACGAGTAATTTTCGCACCAATAGCACGTAAACGTTCGTCTATATTTTCGTAACCTCTATCTATTTGTTCAATATTATGAATAGTCGATGTCCCTTTTGCAGATAATGCTGCAATAAGTAATGATACACCTGCTCTAATATCTGGAGACGTCATCGTCGTTGCTTTTAATTGAGATTTAAAATCATGACCAATAACAGTTGCTCTGTGTGGATCACAAAGAATAACCTTTGCTCCCATGTCAATCAATTTATCCACGAAGAACAAACGACTTTCAAACATTTTTTGATGTACAACTGCTTCTCCTCTAGCCTGTGTTAATACTGTTAGTATAATACTTAATAAATCTGGAGTAAATCCAGGCCATGGTGCATCTGAAACTGTTAATATAGAACCATCAATATAATTTGAAATTTCATATCCATTTTTATGTGCTGGAATATGAATATCATCACCTTGTCGTTCTACAGTAATACCAATTTTTCTAAACACGTCTGGTATTTGACCTAAATCATCCCAACTCACGTTTGTAATTGTTAATTCACTTTTTGTCATGGCAGCGAGACCAATCCAACTTCCAATTTCAATCATATCTGGAAGCATTCTATGGGTTGTACCACCTAATGTATCGACACCTTCTATGATTAACATATTAGAACCAACTCCGCTTATCTTTGCTCCCATACGGTTAAGCATTTTACACAATTGTTGTAAATAAGGTTCACAAGCTGCGTTATAAATAGTAGATGTTCCTTCTGCTAAAACTGCAGCCATTACAATATTTGCTGTACCTGTAACAGATGCTTCATCGAGAAGCATGTATGTTCCGGTAAGCTTATCGGCTTCTACACCGTAAAATAAATCTTCTTTATTGTATCTAAATTTTGCACCTAAATTGATGAATCCTTCAAAGTGCGTATCTAAACGACGACGACCTATCTTATCTCCTCCTGGTTTTGGAATGTATCCTTTTCCGAAGCGAGCTAATAAAGGGCCAACTATCATAATAGATCCTCTTAAACCTTTTCCGTCTTCTTTAAATTCAGCAGACTCTAGATATTTTAAGTTAACATCATCTGCTTTGAATGTATAAGATCCTTTACCAACGTTCTCAATTTTAACACCTAACTTTCTAAGTAAAGCGATGAGTTTATTGACGTCAATAATATCTGGGATATTATCTATTCTAATTTCTTCGGCAGTAAGTAATACTGCACATAATATTTGTAAAGCTTCGTTTTTAGCGCCTTGAGGTTGGATTTTTCCTTTTAATTGGTGACCTCCTTCAATGATGAATGTTGACATGGAATATGATTAATAGCGTTTTCTATTTCGGTTAGAGTTATTACTTTTCTTGTGATGCGATTTCTTAGTAGATGTATTCGAATTTGAATATTTCTTTTTATTACGCATTAAGATGGTAGAATCTGTGAGAGCTTCTTCACTTTCTTTTAAATTAATTTTACCATCAGATAATTCAAATAAATGATTAAAAATCACATAATCTTCAACAGTGTCTTTATTCCAGTTAAGGAAACACTTTTTCATGTGATTAGCAATGGTAAACTTTAAAGCATCTTTTAAGTCGCCTTCTTCCCAAGTATTAGCTACATCAATCATGGTTTTGATATTGTTTCCGTAGAAACGATATTTAGGAAAATTTTGAGGATATTTTAAAGGTTCTGGACGCTCATTTAACTCTTCCTTTGTCGTTGTAGGATATGGGGAATCTGCATCTAACTCAAAATCTGCTATAATAAATAATTGATCCCAAAGTTTATGTTGAAAATCTGGAACATCACGTAAATGTGGTTGCATATTTCCCATCACATTAATGATGGATTTTGCGACTTTATTACGTTCTTCTTTTGTTGGTAATTCTTTAGCGTAATTAACCATTTTTTGTAGATGTCTTCCATACTCTGGAATAATCAAATGTTCACGCTCTGTGTTGTATTCTATATCGTCTATCAAAATATAAGTTTGTGTAGTATTTGTGTGTCATGCATGAAGTACTTCTGCATGTGCTTGCAAAATACAAAAAAATAGTTATCTCAAGTTCTTTTTTATAAAGAAATAACACCTTCAACATGATGTGCAACTTCTTTATATTTTGCAATAACCGCATCAGGATCTTTCATTTGCAAATTAATCGAGATACTCGTGTATGTACCTTTACCAGATTCTTTCGTTCTAATAACTGCTCCTACATTATCAAACAAATCTTCTACTTGTTTAATTTTACTTGCCTCTGTAGGCACTATAAACTTATAGAGATATTCTGATGGCCAAGAAGATGTTTGACGTAATTGTTCTCTTAATTTATTATAAAATTCTTCTGTTTTTTTTGGTGTACTCATAGCTTTTTTTCTTCGGAAACAAAGATACATTTTACTTTGTATTTTGCTTTCTCTAATTATTCTTAATTTTACAACCAAAACCTTGCCAAATTGAATACACAACGAATAGTTATTACTGGTGGACCTGGAACAGGAAAATCATCTATCATAAACGAATTAATTTCTAGAGGCTATATCTGCTTTGAAGAAGTCTCAAGACAAGTCACTCTTGAGGCTAGAAAAGACGGTGTTGAGCAACTCTTTTTAACCAAGCCTCTTCTCTTTAGTGAATTACTTTTAAAAGCAAGAACACAACAGTTTAAAGATGCTCATACTGCTGATGCATCTATTGTTTTTTTAGACAGAGGCTTACCAGACGTTTTGGCATATATGGATTTTGTAAAAAGTGATTACCCAAAGCATTTTACAGAGACTTGTGAAACGCATGTTTATGATCAAATTTTTGTTTTAGCGCCTTGGCAAGAAATTTTTATTAGTGACAGTGAACGTTATGAGAATTTTGATCAAGCAGTAGAAATTCATCACTCCCTTTTAGATACGTATCAACGTTTTGGATACGAATTAATTGATGTTCCTTTTGAAAGTATTACTAGCAGAGCAGATTTCATTTTAGATCATTTAAGCCGTTAGATGGCTCATCCAATAAACATATTAGAACAATACTGGAATCATACCTCTTTTAGACCATTACAAGAAGAGATCATAAATTCGGTTTTAGAAAATAATGATACGTTTGCTTTACTGCCTACTGGTGGAGGGAAATCGGTTTGTTTTCAAATTCCTGCGCTCATTAAAGACGGGATATGTATTGTCGTTTCCCCTTTAATTGCCTTGATGAAAGATCAAGTTAATAGTCTTAAAGCAAAAGGGATTAAAGCCATGGCAATCACTAGTGGTATTAAATATACTGAGCTAGATACGTTACTCGATAATTGTATCTACGGAAATTATAAATTTTTATACCTCTCGCCAGAACGTTTACAACAAGATATCGTTAAGCAACGTATTGAACAAATGAACGTAAATCTTATTGCTGTTGATGAAGCACACTGCATTAGTCAATGGGGAAATGATTTTAGACCAGCCTACAAAAACATTACGGTTTTAAGACAATTACAACCACACGTTAATGTCATTGCCTTAACAGCTACTGCTAAACCAGAGGTTATTGAAGAAACTATAAAAGAGCTAGACTTCATAGCTCCAAACGTTTTTAAAGCATCATTTACAAGACCTAATATTTCTTACCAAGTATTACATAGTGAAGATAAAATCTATGATTTAGAACAACTACTCAAACGTCATAAAGGATCTTCAATAATTTATGTAAGAAGCCGAAAGATGAGTGTCGAGATTCATCATGCTTTAGAAAAAAAAGGGTTTAGTTCTACATTTTTTCATGGTGGCATTCCTACAAAAGATAAAAATGATCGTCTCGATCAATGGATGAACAACCAAAAAGAAATTATGGTAGCCACTACTGCTTTTGGTATGGGAATTGATAAACCAGATGTAAAAACTGTTATTCATGTTAATTTACCAGAAAGTCTAGAGAGTTACTACCAAGAAGCAGGACGTGCAGGTCGTAATAATGAAAATGCTTATGCTTTTCTATTAACCAACAAATCTGATGAGCAGGTATTAAAAAATCAGTTCATTAATAGTTTACCGTCAATTGATGAGATAAAGCTGGTGTATAGAAAACTGTGTAACTATTTTCAAATTTCTTATGGAGAAGGTGAATTGACCACACATCTATTTAATTTTAGTGATTTTTGTAAAGCCTATAGCTTTAAAAGTTCTAAAACATTTAATGCGCTTCAGCTATTAGATAGAAATAGTGTCATTAAATTATCACAACAGTTTAATTACAAAACAAAACTTCAATTTATTGTAAGCAATAAGAGTATGTTTTCATATTTGGAAACTCATGCGCAATACAATACTGTAGTGAAAACAATTTTGAGAACTTATGGCGGGATTTTTGAACATCAACTTGCTATAAATTTAACGTTGATTGCTGATAAATCTTCAGTCCCTGAAAAACAAATCATAGCAATTCTACACCAACTCCATAAAGATGGTATTGTAGATTTCTTGTTTTCTAACACAGACTCTGAAGTTCTTTTTCTGCAACCTAGAGAAGATGATAAAACAGTAAATAGGATCATAAATGTTGTTGAGCATCAACAGGCCTTAAAACGCGCTCAAATCGATGCTGTATTGAAATTCATAGACAATGATAGTGTTTGTAAAAACAGACAACTACTTCAATACTTTGGTGAGATTACAGATACTAATTGTGGTGTTTGCTCTGTTTGCATAAATGGTAAGGTTTCCGAAGAAAAAAAAGATATTAAAACAATAACAACACAAGTGATTTTGGCCTTAGAAAAAAGTGCCATGAATTCCAGACAATTGGTAGCGTATTTACCATTTGAAAAAGCTGAAATTTTTGACATCATAAAATCCTTATTAGAGCGTGATGTTATCGAATTACATGCTGGTAACAGCTATAAAATAAAAACGAAATGAGTAGAGATCCTTTGAAAATTATATTTATGGGCACACCAGATTTTGCGGTTGCCACTTTAAAAACACTTGTTGATAGTAAATATGATGTGGTTGGTGTTATTACTGCACCAGATAAACCTGCAGGTCGCGGACGCAAACTAAACGAATCTGCAGTGAAAAAATATGCTACAGCACAAGGTTTAACGATTTTACAACCAACTAATCTTAAAAACCCAGATTTTATAAAAGAATTAGAAGCACTAGAAGCCAATCTTCAAATTGTAGTTGCTTTTAGAATGCTCCCAGAAGTTGTATGGAAAATGCCTAAATACGGAACTTTTAATTTACATGCTTCGCTTCTACCAAATTACAGAGGTGCAGCACCAATTCATTGGGCTATTGTAAATGGTGAAAAGGTCTCTGGTGTGACCACTTTTTTCATTGACGAAAAAATTGATACTGGAGCTATTATTTTACAAGAGGCTATTGCAGTTAATGACAACGAAACTGTTGGAACATTACATGACAAATTAATGAATCTTGGAAGTGAACTTGTTATTAAGACCGTTGATCTCATTCAAGAAGGTGAAGTCACAACAACCATACAACCTAAAACAGAAGATTTAAAGACTGCTTATAAACTTAATAAAGACAATTGTAAAATTGATTGGAGTTTAGATTTAGACACCATATATAATAAGATAAGAGGTTTAAACCCTTTTCCTGCTGCTTGGTGCTATTTAAATAACGATGAGGAGCAACTTAGTATTAAAATCTTTGATATTGAAAAAGAGCCTTTTGATCATGATTTAGATTTTGGTACACTAGATATTACAAAACATGAGTTAAAGGTAGTAGTTAGAGGAGGTTATATAAATATTAAAGAAATCCAGCTTCCAGGAAAGCGAAAAATGGATATGAAGTCATTACTTAATGGTTATGATTTTAACAAAAATTCAAAAATGCTCTAAAACCCTTATAGACATTGATATTTTTAAAAATCCGATGAAATGCATTCCTTTATTAACAAATTCTCAAAGTTATCAACAAATATTCGCATTTCCCTTGCTATTACTTGCGTAGATGGATTATACGTATAAATTTGTATACGGATTTAACAATAAAGTTTAACCCAACTATTTTTTAACAATTTAAAAATATAATTTTATGAACAAAACAGATTTAATCAGCGGAATGGCTGAGAATGCAGGAATTACTAAAGCAGCAGCAAAAAAAGCATTAGATTCATTATTAGTTGATATCGAAGGATCTTTACAAAAAGGAAACAGAGTTTCTTTAGTAGGATTTGGTTCTTGGTCAGTTTCTAAAAGATCTGCAAGAGAAGGAAGAAATCCTCAAACAGGAAAAACTATTCAAAT
>CAJQOA010000202.1 GCA_905479815.1 uncultured Psychroserpens sp. | reverse complement strand
CATCCATATCAGGAAACATAGATTCTGCAATATCTGGCCATAAGACTCCTAAAGCTTGTCTGTCTATGTAATTTATAACAGCAGCTAAAGCAATTAAGCCAATTACCCACCATCTTAGTCCTTTAAATTTCATTTAGTTATTTAGTTAGTTTCGTTAGCTAGTTTTAATTTTAGTCTTTGTTTATTAATCTCTTGACTATTATACATTATAACAATATTGATATAATACACTAAAATGTTCTTTCATTTTTGCTTTTGCTAATTGAGGTTTTTGTCTTTTTATAGCATCAAATATTTCTTCATGCTCTATAATTCCTCTTTGAGCTAGGCCTTTATCACAAACATGGTATTTCTCAAAATTTGTAATAATCTCTGGTGTGATAATAAGCATGAACGTATTCATTGTACTATTACCGCTCGCTTTAGCTATTGCTAAATGAAATAGCAAATCTTCTTGTACTGCATCTTCTCCGTCTAAAACTTTTTTAGTGTAAGCATCTAGAGCTTCTTTCAATTTTTCAAGATCTTCTTCAGTTCTCCTTATTGCTGCTAAACGCACTGTTTTAAGTTCCAATAAAATTCTAGTCTCAACTAAAGATTTAAAATCTGGATCTTCTAATCTTAAGATATCCTCAATCATACCATTCATGGCAATGACTCCAATATTAGCTACAAAAGTTCCGCTTTGAGGAATTGAGTTTAAAAGCCCATAAAATTCTAACTTTTGAATGGCTTCACGAACATTACTTCGAGTCACTCCAAACTTTTCTGACAACATTCTTTCTGAAGGCAACTTATCACCTGGTTCAAGATTTTTTTGATTTATCAAGTCTCCAATTTTGGAGATGATAGTATTTTGAACATTCAGATTATCAGTTTTTGTTAGTATTTCTATTTTCATATCTTAAATTCTTTAATTTATCATGTGAATTTATGTAAATAATAAGTAATAGATATTTTTTATCACTAAAATATTCACAGTACTTAAAGAATTCTACTAATCTTAATTTTTGATTAGTAGAACTCAATAAGAGGCAAACTCAAATAATCAATTTTTAATGCTTAACTTCTAAGCTATAATACTTTACTCGAGCAAAAGCATCTTCATCTCGCGTTTGAAAATAATTACCTGCTTTGAAGTAATTTTCGAATATTCCCCATTTTGACATGTGAACATTTTCATATACTTTAAACTCGCTATTATTTAAAATAATAACCATTTTACCTTCTGAAACTTGAACTTCAAGTGTGAATTTTCTAAACCCAACTTCTTGTTCAAAATTAAACCCTTCATCATTTCCCCATGCATCCTCATGAAGCATTTCAGTTTTGGTAAGATTTAAATTTTTTAGAACTTTAGTTTTAACTCTAATTTTTCCTTTATCCCAATAGATTTTCAACATTGGTGGCGCATTGTTATCATCTTCTCCAATTAAATCTCTTTGTTCATTAGTCAGTCTACCATGAATTTGCATAATAATGACGCGATGGTATTTTCCATTTTTATCTCTTGACACCTCTTCCATGGCAAGTTTCCCTTTCATAACACCACCTTCCTTAAAGGTCCAATTAGTATTATTATCACCGGGAACCATTTGCTCCCTTAATTCAGATCTGGAATACTTTGTATTCTTAGTGGTTGAGCTTGTTGGATGTGCATAAAAAACTAATGCTCCTTTAGTTGAATCATTATACATATAGGTCTTCAACTTCTCATTATTTGCATAATCTAATATCTCAGGTGCTTCAACTTCATAAGGTTTTCCTTTTTCATTTGCTACTGGAATAGTTACTTTCCAATTAGACAAATCGATATCAGGCAATTTTACTTTCTTTTTTTTGTTCTTTTTTTTCTTCTTTCTTTTTTTATCTTGTTTTTCAATTTTTTCATCCGATTCTGTAGTACTACTTATCTTTTCTTGAGATGTAACGTTAACAGAGATAAATACGACCAATAAGGTTGTTAATATTTCTTTTCGGAAGTTTTTCATTTTATAAATTACTTATTAATCGTAATAATTACGAAGTCAGCCTTTATGTCTTCGTCTCGATTATTATATAACCACCCAGTCCTAAATTTAAATCCTGGGTGGTTTTTAATATTAAACAATCATTTATTTGCCTATCTACTACTAATCTGTGATTACTATGTTATCAAATCTTGCCGAACCAACTACAGTTCTCACGTAGATAACTACCTCTCCAGCAGATGCCGTGAAATTAAATGTATAGGTAGCATAATCAGTAGTAGCCGGAATTTCTAAGTATCCATCAATTGCAGTATCAGAAGTAGAGGCATTAATACCTGTCTCATCTGCGATTTCTGTATTTAATATAAATACTTCAGGGGTTAAACCAGCAGTATCACCTTTTGCATCAATAGAAAACGTATATGTTTCTCCTTGTTGAACTGTAACTACCTGATACAAACGACGACCTGCTTCATCCAGTTTTAATCCTCTTGTACCATTATTTCCTTCACTCGTAGAGCCAGCTTGTTCACTGTTATCGCCATAAAAGGTATCAAGCCAAGAATCTAAAGCACCGTTATCCCAAAGTGGGTCGTAAGGACTAGGAATATCGTTCCCATCACAATCCTTAATAGTAGAGTTAGGAGTCATATCCCATGCATCTGCATTATCTCCCGTACTTTCATTATCACACCCAGGAGTTGTACCATAAAGGTCAAATGTTCCATTAAGGACTTGTACAACAAACCCTTGAGACACTACTATTTCCGCAGTTGATATAGATATAGCATCTGTTACACTATACGCAGTTAAGGTCACTGTATAAATCCCATCTTCTTCGTAAGTATGTGAAGGATCCATTCCTGTAAATTGGTAACCGTCTCCAAACTCCCACAACAGCATGACTGCTCCAACTGAAGCATCCATGAACGTGTAGGTCCTGTAATCAGACTCATCAACCATATAGGTAAAATCTGCTGTCACAGGTGCCTGTATATCAATGTTTTGACTTAAAGACGTTGACAGATTTGCATCGTTAGTAGCCGTTAGTGTAACTGTGTATATATTATGAGTGTCATAAACATGAGTAGGAGATTCTTCTGTTGACGTATTTCCATCACCAAAATCCCATAAGTAACTGGTCGCACCCGCAGATGAGTTACTAAAAGTATACTCCAAATAATCAATTTCACTCTGAACAGAACTAAATCCTGCAGAAGGAGGTACTGCTCCCTCAGGTGCTACATCAATTGTGAAATCATCAAGTCTAGCTTCAACAGCACCATTGGTAAAATAAATTGCAACGGTATTATTGATTCCAGAATTAAATGTTAAGGTCGATTGAACATATACATCAGGCTCCGAATCATCGGTTACAGTTACGGAAGCAATTGTTGCATCAAGAGCTTCTTGTGTAGTCACAGGAGTCCCAAACTCTGTTACGCCTAAAATTGCTACAGTTAACGATGGGTTAGAAGAATTATCCAACATTGTATAATAATATCTTATGTCATAATTAGTATCAGGTTCTACAGTGATTTCTTGATAACCAACACGATCTCCTGCAGGAAGTGGTAACTTAGCTCCTTGATCTCCAAATGTTACTGGACTACCTGTAATTTGAATTACACCGCCTAAATCATTGTTTCTCCATGAGTCTCGACCATCTCCACCACCACCAGGCAAGGTATCATCTTCAAAACCTGGCTCTAGAATAATTGGCTGAAATGGACCCTCAACCACTATAACGTCAATATCTATAGTGTTTACAGCACCCAATGCATCACTAGCTGTTAATGATACTGTATAAGTGCCTTCTCCAGCATCAAATGTATATGATGGGTCTTGTAGGTCTGAGGTATCTCCTCCAAAATCCCATACGAAGGTAGTTGCTTCAGAAGAAAGATTAGTAAAATTAATCGTTCTAAAATCATCGCTATCAGATGCATAAGAAAAGTTAGCTTCAGGTGGCACGGTATCTGCTTTAGAATTGGCACCAGGTAAATCATCTCGAAGCGTACAACCTACTAAAAAAATAGCAGCAAAGAAACTTACGAGTAATGTTGTTTTACGGAAAATATTTATTTTATTTTTCATAGTTTAATTATTTAAATTTTAATAGCCTGGGTTTTGTGTCAAAAGACCTCCACTTAGATTTATTTCTCTTGCTGGAATTGGTAACAGTAAATCTCTTCCAGTAAAGAAATATCCTCTATCTGCTGCATGGTCGCTTAATACAGCATCTGCAACACCAAATCTAAGTAGATCAAACCAACGTTGATTCTCAAATGCCAATTCTACACGTCTTTCTGTAAGCAATTCGTTTTTTGTAATACTAGAAACTAAATCGGTTAACCCAGCTCTATCTCTAACTTCTTGAAAAGAACTCAAAGCATCAGAACTGCTTGTTTGGGCACCTCCTGCCATAATCGACTCAACGTGCATTAAAAGCACATCGGCATAACGCGATACGATATAATCATTACCAGCATTTCGAGCATTTCCTCCATAAGTAGGAGGCGAGGTTGTAATGTCTGATCCATCAGGTAAATATTTTATTACTTCATTGTCATCTTGACCAAGGATACCAAGATTAGAGATTGAAGACGCTGTTCTATTTCCTCCATGTGTTGCAAAATCTAAAAAAAGATTAGTATTGACAATATTTTGACCATCCTCTCTACCTTGACGGAATGCCGAGGTAAATTCAGATGAAAAACTTTGGCTTTCTAGAGAATTTCCTGCTTCATATTGGATAGCAAAAATAATTTCCCCATTTAATTCAGAATAAAACACGTCGTTAAAATTGTCTTCTAAATCAAATTCTCCACTGTTGATAATGGCTTCGCACAAAAGCTGAGCACCAGTATAATTAGGGCTTGCCTGTGACAAATATACTTTTGCTAATAATGCTTGAGCCGCTGCTTTTGAAGCTCTTGATTTAAAAGAGTTATCTAAAGTGGCAACAGCTTCTTGTAAATCCTCTATAATTTGTTCGTAAATCTGTGCTTCAGGCGTTCGAGTAAAAAGGGCTTCGTTATCTGTAGGACCTACTACCGAAGTAACTAAAGGCACATCACTAAACAATCTAACCAAGTTAAAATAAGCATAGGCTCTTAAAAATTTAGCTTCAGCTGTATACTTTGCTTGATTACTTTCGTCTGAAACATCAATAAAAGTCAAGATATTATTCGCTCTAAAAATAACTTCATACATTGATTGATAAAAATCTTCAGACTCTACATTGTTGGCATTAACCACATATCTGTGAAAATCAGACTTTGAACCTTCGAGTGTCGCATTTCTTGTATTATCAGTTCGATGCTCTGTTAGAAGATGCAAAAATTGCACACCCCTGTTAGAATTACCAATATTTGTAGTTGTATTTTCATTAACACCTTGAATGGCATCATAAACTCCAATAACACCTGCCAACACATCTTCATCAGATTGGAAAAAAGATTCAACGGCGACTGCAGTATCTGGCAAAGGATTTAAAAACTCATCACTACAGGAAGTTAAAACAAATCCTGTAATTGCAAAGATTAAATATTTTATATGTTTCATAATATTTATTTTTTAAAATTTAAAAGTCAACGTTTAGACCGAATGTTACTGTTTTATATATAGGCGTACCCGCTCTTTGAGAACCAAAAGCTCTAGGGTTACTGCCATCAACGTGTTCTGGATTAAAACCATGATAGTCATCAGCAGTGATGTAAATCAAATTTTGAGCTGTAGCATAAAGCCTAAGACCAGTTAAACCTAATTTTGTTGTCAAATCATCTGGGAAGTTATACCCAAGGCTTACATTACGCAATGAAAAGTAGTCTGCGCTTGCAATAACTTCACTTGTCAATACCTTTTCTTGGATAAAAGACACATGCGGTACAAGGCCATCTGCAACTGCTTGTGCTTCTCCACCACTTCTGGTTCTATTACCAAACCAATTATAGAAATACTGATCTCCTATATTATTTACTTGAGCTCCAAGACTTCCTTGTAACATAAAAGAAAAATCAAAGTCTCCAAATTTAAAGTCATTAGTAAAACTATATATTAAATCTGGGTAAGGATCTCCCAAAATAGTTTTGTCCTCTTCGGTAATTATACCATCACCATTTAAATCTTTTACAATAGTATCATCTGCTTGACCATTTATACGGTTCCATGGGTTATCAACATAAGTTGTTCTAAACTCTGTTTCATTATAAGCTTCAGTATCTACTACGTAACCCCAAAAAGATGATATTGGTTCACCTATTCTATTTATCCATTGTGAGTTTCGACCATAAGTATCTTCTATTAATGCATTGTTCGAATCACCAAAACTGAGTAACTCATTTTGATTTGTAGATGCAATTAAGGTCGTATTCCAAGAGAATTTCTCTGTGGCAACATTTCTAGATCTCAACTCAAGTTCCCATCCTCTGTTTTGTACTTTTCCTAAATTGACAATACCACTAGTAAATCCAGTAACATAAGAAACAGGATTTTCTAATAGTAATTCATCACTCGTTCTTTGGTAATAATCCAATGACCCAGATAGTTTGTTATTAAATAACCCAAAATCGACTGCTGGATTAAATTCTTCTGAAGCCTCCCATTGTAACAATGCATTTGCAATGTTAAGTGGTGAAGCTCCTGGAGTTATACTGCCTCCAGTAATAGCATTTGAATTTTGTAACAGCGCCAAATAAGGCCATGCATTTACATTTCCATCACCAACATTAAAATTCTCAGCACCTGTAAGACCATAACTAACTCTAAACTTTAAGTTGTTTACAACCTCGCTATCGATTAAGAAATCTTCATTATGAACATTCCAACCTATAGATGCCGCAGGGAAATTACCCCACTTAGTGTTTATACCAAAAACGGAACTACCATCGCGTCTAAAAGAAGCATTGAATAAGTATTTATCCTTATAGGCATAGTTAATTCTGGCAAAATAACCTACTTTTTTCCGATTTTCATTGACTTCTCCATAACTAGCAATTTGCGTTGCACCTTGTAAATTTGGAAGTAAATCATTAGAATATCCATTACCAACTATCCCAGAATTTTCACTTTTACGCTGCTGTACGGTTAGACCTAAGAGTAAACTAAACTCATGGTTATCAGCAAAAATTTTATTGTAATTTAAAGTGTTATCTGATATTACTCTAGTTCTGAATCTATTCTGTAAGTCATATTGCGACCTACTTGCACCAGATGCATGATAATTTGTACCATCCCATCTTGTCCTCTTTCTTTGGTCTAATGTAATACCGAGAGATGTTCTTGCTGTTAATCCATCTAAAATTTCATAGCTTAAATATGTAGCGCCATATAACTTGGTATTAAACTCATAATGTTCTCTTTCAACATATTGTTGATATGGATTTGAATCTCCTGAAGTACGAGGTCTTTCAGTATTACCATCATTGTCTAAATCCAAGTTTATTAGATGATTTTCTAAGAAGTAATCTCCTACACCAACATCTGGATAAATATCTGTGTTGATAAATTGTAGTGTCTCAGCAGTATGATATATAGGCAACCAAGGTGATTGACGTATTGGATTATGTATTGATGTTGGCAAGCGTCTTTGTTTTGTGTAAGACGGTGTAGCACGAACCCCAAATTTAAACTTATCGCCTAATTTAGAATCGACCTTTAATGCCGCAGTATATAATTTATAATCATCGGTTATTACAACACCTTCATCATGAAGATATCTTAAGGATGTGCTAAACTTAGTGCTCTCAGAACCTCCACGTGCAGCAAAAGAATGACTTGTAATGATACCGCCATCAAAAAAAACATCTTGCCAATCTCTGTCGATACCTGTAGTAGCAACTAATAATTGCGCGTACAAGGTTTCACCTGAAAGCGTACCAGTAGCAGCTTGTTCTAATCTAGCCCAATCTGCAACACTTTTGCTATAATCGTCGCTTCCATGCGCATCTTTAAAACCTAAATAGGTTTGATAACTAAATTTCGTTTTCCCTTCCTTACCACTCTTTGTTGTAATAAGAATAACACCATTAGAACCTTCACTACCATAAATAGCAGCAGAAGCTGCATCTTTCAACACTTCAAAAGATTCTACATCGTTCATATCTAAGTTCCCAAGGAAATCAGAACTGACAACTACCCCATCAACGACAACTGCAGGACCTGAGTCAGCTGTTATGGACCCAACACCTCTAATAGTAATTGTTGGAGCACCTCCAGCTTCCGCATTTGTTGCTTGGATATTAACCCCAGACACCTGACCAATTAAGGCATCATCAACCCTAGAGACTGGAATTTGGTCTAATTTCTCATTAGTCACCTTAGAAATAGCACCAGTTAAATGGCTTTTCTTCTGAGTACCATAACCTATTACGACTACTTCGTCTAATTGAGAAGCATCTTCGGCCAACGAGATACTAATTGTTCTTTGATCACCTACAATTACCGTTTTGGTAACAAATCCCAAATAGGAGAATTGAAGCACTTCTCCTGGAGTAACTTGGATTTGAAAATTACCATCAAAGTCCGTAGACGCGCCTCTAGTTGTTGTTAGAACTAGAACATTAACACCTGGAATAGGTTGTTTTTCGACTTCAGAAACAACTGTACCTTTGAGCAAGAAGCTGTCTTGAGCAAACATTACCACACTAAACAAAAGTGCAACTAGTAATGTAAGTTTGTTTTTTAAATTCATAATTAGTCTTTTTGAATTGATTTAGTTAAAAATTAACAATTACTTAATGCTCAATAATTCCGCAATTAGTTGCGATTTTGTAACTTTGCTAAATAAAGCACACTTTAATAATTGTGTTTTATACTTCGGTTCAAAGAAGTATTTTCATTTAAAGGATAGACTCCAATCTATCCTTTTTTGTTTAAAAATTAATTGGTTTACCAGATTGGTTTACCAAATATATATA
>CAJQOA010000201.1 GCA_905479815.1 uncultured Psychroserpens sp. | reverse complement strand
CTATTAACGGTATCAATTTACATTATACAAGAACGACTAGTCATCTTTATGGAACGATTGGTGTTCATAGATCGTTTGAAATAGATAACCACTTTAAGAGCTGCTTTAAAAGAAGTTTTTAATCATTGTCCCTTGGGCAAGCCAAATGTGATCACAATAGCAGGAATTAAGGTTATAAAACCTGGTCAAAATCGTCATGGGGAAGCTTTTGACCTTAACGAAGAACGCACAATTGATTCAATTAGATATAAAATAAGTAATGCTTTTACGCTAAATGGTGGTTTTGGTAAAAATTTTAAAAGCGATGGAGAATCGGTTGCACTTTATGGAATTCAATGGGGAATTGATTTTGGAAGCTCTTTATCGTTGAATCCTAATTGATAGGGAAATTACGATTTTGATTTAAAAACCTAATACTATTCAAAGATTTTATCAATAATAAGCTTTTCAGAATACACTATTTTTCCTGTTGCTTTCATTCCTTTTCTATATCTAATAATGCTATCAAAATTTGATTTCCTTGTTTTTGGTAGTTTAACAAATGTAACAACTAAGCCGTTTTCTAGGATTTTATCATCTGTAGATTTTATTAAAACACCATCTATTGTTCCATATATTTCCTTTGGATACATTTTAAATGACAATTCAATATTAGTTCTATCGTTTAAAGCTCCATATTTTGATTGATTTAATTCCGCAGTTGCATATATCTCTTTATCAAAATCTTTAATTTTAAAATCAATAGAATCTGTCATCTCAATCTTTAAATTAATTGTTTCTGATTCTTCATAAGTGAAAAAGATAGATGCTAAGAATAAAATAATTACAGTTAGTAATACACATATAGTTGACAATGCAAAAAATCTATTTGGGACTTTTTGAAATATTTCATTGACCTCTTCGTGATGAATTTTTTGATTGCGAATATTTTTCATTTTAACTTCCTAGTTCTAATTGATTTTTGACTAAATCATAATACTTACCTCTCAGTTTTGTTAGAGCTTCATGTGTGCCTCTTTCTATTATGTTTCCATATTCTAGAACCATAATCTGATCAGCATTTTTAACAGTACTTAATCTATGTGCTACGATAACCACTGTTTTTCCTTTGAAGAATGTGTCAAGATTGTCACTTATTTCTTTTTCATTATTGGCATCAAGAGCATTGGTAGCTTCATCAAGAATGATATATTCTGGGTTTTTATATATAACTCTTGCTATTAATAGACGTTGTTTTTGTCCTGCACTAATACTATTTCCCTCATCTCCAATTTTAGTATTGAATCCTAGTGGCAAACTTTGAATAAAATCAAAAATATTAGCTTGTTGTGATGCATCAATTAATTTATCAAGATCAGGTGATTCATCACCCATAGCAATGTTACTCGCTATAGATTCAGAAAAAATAAAACCATCTTGCATAACAACTCCACAGTTTTCTCTCCACAAATGATTAGAGATTAAATCTAAATTAGTGTCTCCAACTTTTATAGTCCCATTATTTGGCTTGTAAAACTTTAAGAGTAATTTTAATAACGTGGTTTTGCCACTTCCACTTAGTCCTACAATGGCTGTCACTTTTCCTTTTGGAATAGTTATATCCAATTCATTTAAAACATTTGTGGCCATTGCTCCAGGATAGCTAAAAGAGACTTTTGATAATGTTATTGAATGGTCCTTGGGTAAATTATAAATCAATTCTTTTTCAAATGGCTCCTCATCCTCTTGACTATGAATTTCATTAAGCCTTTCTATGCTAAGAGAAGCATCTTGATATGATTGAATAAATTCAACATACTGTTCAATGGGAGAGTTGATTTGTCCGATAATATATTGAATAGCAAGCATTGTTCCTAGAGTGATTTCTCCATCTATGACTAGTTTTGCTGCAAGAAATGTAAGTAATATGTTTTTACCTTCATTGATTAAGAATCCTCCTATCTGTTGGTTTTGTCTTAAAGCTAAAGACTTAATGCTTATTCTAAAAAGTTTAGCTTGAAGTCTCTCCCATTCATTTCGTTTTTTATGTTCACTGTTATTAATTTTTATTTCTTGCATACCAGTAATCATTTGAATTACTTTACTGGAACTACTAGACTGCGCGTCAAATTTTTGGTAATCTAACCGTTTACGATATTTAAGAAAAAGAGAAATCCAAACAATATAAAGCGTTGCACCAACTACAGATATAACTAAAAAGGAAATATTATAACTGGCTAAAACACTTGAAAAGACGATAAGTGAGATGGTAGCAAATAAAGTGTTTAAAAATGCTCCAGTCAAAAATTGTTCTATTCTATTGTGATCATTGACCCTTTGTAGTATATCTCCTGTCACCTTAGAATCAAAATATCCAAGAGGTAATTTCATTAACTTAAAGAAAAGATCACTAATTATAGAAATATTTATTCTGGCTGTAATATGCAGAAGTATCCAGTTTTTGAAAAAATCAGTAATAGTTTTTGCAACAAATAAAACAATCTGACCGATAAGTACTAAATAGACAAAGTGAAGATCATTTTTCAAAATCCCGTTATCTACCATCGTTTTAGTAAGAAAAGGGAATATTAATTGAAATACACTTCCACAAAGTAAAATTAATATTAAATGGAATATTAATCTTTTATAATTTTTTAAATAATTAGTTAAAAACGTAAACCCATATTTGACTTTTTTGTCTTCACTTACACTAAAAAAATCATCAGTAGGTTCTAATAATAAAACGATACCTTCTTTCTCTCCATCACTTGTGGTCGTCTGAGCCCAAGAGGATATAAACTCATCTTTTTTTAATTTGAATTTTTGCCTTGATGGGTCAGCAACATAAGCGTGTTTTTTAGTTATTTTATATAAAACAACAAAGTGATTGTTGTTCCAGTGAACTATACATGGGAGTGGAGCTCCATCTAATAATGTTTGATAATTTACCTGAGCACCAATAGTTTTATATCCTAAGTTTTCGGCGGCTTTAATTAAGCCTAACATTGAAACGCCTTCTTTGTTAATGCTAGATTTTTCTCTTAATGTTTGCAGTTCAAAATACTTCCCATAATGTTTTGAAATCATTCTTAAACAAGAAGGACCACAATCTTTTGCATCAGGTTGTCTATAGAAAGGAAAGGATTTTGCCATATTTAGGAAACTACATTATATAAACCATTTTCGTTTTTTCTTAACTCATTACTATTAAACATTATGTAACGAAATGGAGAACCTTTGAATTCTTCTATTTTATCATTACAAGCAAACCATAAATCTTGAAAATCTTCAGTTTGAATGATTTCCTTTAAGTTATCATGTTTAATATTTCCAAATCTGTTTTTGTGACTTAAACAATTTTTAATATATCCTTCTTTGTCAATACATACTTTTTTATTGTAGTAAGGATTATATTTAATTGACTCAGAGAAGAAGTCGACATATATAATATACTCATCATTTTCATAGTTTTTATGTTTGAAAAAGTCTTTATCAATATCGTCTTTGATCCCATATATGTTTTTTTCAGGAAGTAGAATTCTTTTTGGACAGTTATAAACCTGGATATCTGTAAGTTTTGAGGTGTTATCACTTAAAGATATAAATGAATCAATATTTTTTTTGAATGGAAGAATAATAGAAATTGACCTTAGAGTAGAGTCTTCAGTGTTAATTAGTAATTGTTTTAATGCATTGAAAGTGTATTTGTCAGAAAACCAAAACTCCAAATGTTTACAATTTAATTCATCTAAATTTTTCAAAAGTTTTTCATAATTGAGAGCTTCAAAAGAGTCAATCTCTATTACTGCAGACTTAATCATTTCTGGAGACTCCCATTTAAATTCTATTTTTGGATAATTATCTGGAGTGTCAGTAAAAAAACCAATTTCTTTTTTAACTAAATCCTTAAAGTATGATAGAATTGTATTAGACTCATCATCATAAGCTTTTTCTATATCCTTTATTTCTTTTCCTTCAAAGTTGATTAGGATCTCACAAAGAAATTGTGGTATTTCGGTATAATTGCTGTTTTGAAATGATACAATTATTGCAGATTCATCTCCTTGGACTGGTACATTATAGCTGTACAATTTAAAATACTTTTTAATTTTCATCTCCAAAAACTTTAGAAATATTCAACTTAGAATTTGGTTTATAATTTCCAAAAAGCATGTAAGTGTTAGAGCGATGATGTGTGCTATGAGACATTTTAACATCTCCTAATTCTATTTTGTCGCTCAATTCTTTAGTAGTCATTCTCATAAAAGAGTAAAACAACGATGCTTCATCAATAATATAATCATCAAATATTTTTTGAAATTTTGTATTCATAATAATCACGAGTTTTTAATTAACCAATCTGAAACTTTTTTCTCTAACTTGTAATTGTTTTGAGTCCCATAGCCCAAAAATTGACCAACAGGATTAACTTCGATGAAAAAGAATTCACCTTCTTCAGTTTTTAACATATCTATAGAACCTGAATTTAAATCAAGTTTCTTCATTAGTTTATCCAATTTGCTTTGAAGGTCAATAGGTAGATTATATGATATCATCTTTATTTTTTCATCTCTTCTAACACTTAACTTGATATCAGTTTCAGAGCTATTCAAAATTGCAGTTGAGAAAAATTCTCCATCTAAGTAAAATGTTCTTATTTCATATTCTGCTTTGATTGTAGATTGAAATAATGAGACGAAGAAATCATCATTTAACCCATCTATAAACTCTTTAGTTAAAGGTTCTGTATATGCTTTATATACATTCATTTCTTTGTCAAAAAAAGCTCTTGGGTCTCCAATAGGTTTAGTTATTATTTTGTTTTTATTCTTCTTGTAGAAATCTACTAGAACCTCTTTCTTGTTTGTAAGTAAAGTATCAGGAATAGAAATGCCTAATAAGTGGGCTTGTCTTAGTGCATTTAACTTGTTGTGTAATTGATTAGAAAATGGATGATTTAACCATTTGCTTTTTTCTAAAGCGAATCCTAAATAATTTAATATGGCATCAGCTTCATTATAGAGTTCTTGTAATAATTTTCGTTCATGACCGTTTTTTGGAGAGATGGTAACATTATCATAATTATACCATCGTCTATACCACACGACATTTATATCATCTAAATTGATAGTTTGATTTGCTATTGTAATTGAATTGCTGTGAACACATATTTTTGTGGCTATTTTTTTTTCTATGACATCTTCACTATTAAGCCTAATAAAAGGAGTGCTAGATGATATTAACCAATCAATAACATAATCTGTTGTTGATTCATGTGAAGAGTTAGAAATAATTAATATCATTTATTATGTGTAATTAAGTTAGATAATAGATAAAAGCCATCCAACCATTTTAGTTAAATGGCTTTTATTTTAAGACTTCATGAGATTAACGTTTTCCGTCAACATCATTACTGTCTGAACAGTTGCCTGATTGTGAATCAACATCTGAGTGAGTTGAACATTGCTCATGGAATCCAATTGCTCCCATTACAGAATTTAACTCATTTGCATCTAACGTTTTAATGTTTGCAGATGCGAACTTTTCTAATTTGAAATTCGTTTTCATAATAAAATATTTAAAAATTAATTATTGAGCTTCACTAGCCAGAAGCTCTTTGGCATCACGCGTGTATCGTCTATTTTTTTTTCTTCAATCGACTCTTATCTTCTTCAATTCCAGTTTTTCTCCATCGATTACGTTTAATATTCCTACTTCCAAAATCAAAACTTAAATTAATTGCTATTCGTCTAGAATCTTCGAAGACTCTATAATTTTCAATTGCTATTCTGTTAATATTAGTTACTCCTTTTTCTATAGAAGTCCTTAAAAGATCATTTCCTTCCAAACTAAATTTTAACCTGTTTTGAAAAAATGATTTTGTTATAGAAAAGTCTAATGAATAAAGAGGTGATGTCTTTGTTTGATTTATTTGAGCAGTTGTTTTATATGCAAATGACAAATCAAAATAATACTCCTTTGGAAGGCTTATAGAATTAGTAATTCTATAGAATAAGTTAACTGTACTGTAATCCAAACCTGTGAATCTTGCATCGTTTGACCTAGAAACAGTGTAGAACGAGTTAATATAGTTTCTAATATTCCAAGACTTTGAGATTTTTATAGGGAAATTGATTGTAAGTTGAAGACCAGATAGTTTTCCTGCGTTTTCATATGTTGATTTAATTATATTATCATCATTTTCTGATACAAAAAGTGTTTGAGGAATGTAATTATCGATATAATCATATCTAAGATAAATATGATATTTGTCTTTAAGGCTATATCTAATAGCTAAAAGGTATAAGTTAAACTGGCTTAAATTTAAATTACCTTGGATGATTTCATTTGGACTAACATACTTGATATTTTCATCAAGTTGATAAAACTTTGGTCGACCTGCTAATTGTTTTGCTTGGAATAAAAACCGATTGTTTTTATCAAGATTATATCTAACTAATAAACTTGGAAATAAACCATTAAATGTTCGATTTACCTTGCTAGATGATCCAGAACTTTTTCCTGATATGTTTGCAGATTCATACCTTAAACCTATTTCATAACCCCATACAGGTTTATACCTCATTAAAGTGGCATAGGAGCTAACTAAATTTTCTTCATAATTTGAATTAGAAGACTGAAACACATTACTAGGAATAGATTCTCCTGTTAATTCTTGGTATGAAATATTATTATCTGTAATTGTTTGAACATACCTACTTCCTATATAGATCTCATAATCTTTTTTCAAAAAAATCTCATAGTCTAAACTTCCACTTTTAAGTTCTATATTATCATTAATGTCTCCTTGAAATTCTGAAGTTGGATTTAGTATACCTCCAGAGGCATTGAAAAATTCTTGATTAAAAACAGATTCTTCTTCTGAGTTATCCTTTATGTAGTTAGCGTTAATTACTAATTTTTGTTTGTAGATAGTATCTAGAAGACTTGTATAGTTAAGATTTAAATGTGTTCTTGAATAATCAAAATCTTTATTTTCATTAAAAGCGATGATAGAATCTATACTATTCGAATTATTCAAATAACTTAAGTTATTTGTTATGTTTTGGTCAGTTTTCCTTAAATTAAAGT
>CAJQOA010000200.1 GCA_905479815.1 uncultured Psychroserpens sp. | reverse complement strand
GGTAGATAATTTCTGGAATGAATCCGTTAATGCTTCAACAGAACCATCAACATCACCCTTAAGGATAATATTTAATTCTTTAAATGTACCTAAAGCAATACGACGACCAATTTCTGCAAGTGTTAATGTTGTTGTTGTACGAACATCTTGCTCACGTTGTAATTGCATACGTTTTGTAGCAATTTGTTTTGCTTCACGCTCATCTGCGAATACATTAAACTTATCACCTGCTTGTGGCGCACCATCTAATCCTAAGATTGAAACTGGTGTAGATGGACCTGCAATCTCAACGCTATTCCCACGTTCATCTTGCATCGCCTTAATCTTACCACTGTTTTTACCTGCTAATACATAGTCTCCAACTTTAAGGGTACCTGCTTGTACTAATATTGTAGATACATATCCACGTCCTTTATCTAAAAAGGCTTCTACAACAGTACCTACAGCTGGTTTGTTAGGATTAGCTTTAAGCTCTAATAACTCGGCCTCTAATAATACTTTTTCTAATAATTCTTTAACACCAGTTCCCATTTTAGCAGAAATATCATGGGATTGAATTTTACCACCCCAATCTTCAACTAATAAGTTCATTTGCGCTAATCCTTCTTTAATCTTTTCAGGATTAGCATCTGGTTTATCAATTTTATTTATAGCAAAAACAATAGGCACTCCTGCTGCTTGCGCATGGGAAATTGCTTCTTTTGTTTGTGGCATAATATCGTCATCCGCAGCTGCTACGATTATAGCTATATCTGTAACTTGTGCACCACGAGCACGCATAGCCGTAAAGGCCTCGTGACCCGGTGTATCTAAAAAGGCTATTTTTTGTCCATTTTCTAACTCTACACCATAGGCACCAATATGCTGTGTAATACCACCTGATTCACCTGCAATTACATTTTCTTGACGTATGTAATCTAATAAAGATGTTTTACCGTGATCAACGTGTCCCATTACTGTTACAATTGGAGCACGCTCTAACAAATCTTCTGGCTTATCTTCTATCTCTACTATAGACTCTTCAATATCCGTAGTAATAAACTCTACTTTATATCCAAACTCTTCTGCAACAACAGCTAACGTTTCAGCATCTAAACGCTGATTCATTGTTACCATCATCCCTAAAGACATACAAGCAGAAATAATCTGAGTTACACTAACATCCATCAAGGTTGCAACCTCGTTTGCAGTAACAAACTCTGTTACTTTAAGAATCTTGCTTTCTGCTGCCTCAATTTGTTGATCTATTTCAGTTTGCTCTCTATGTTGATCTCTTTTGTCTCTTCTATATTTAGCGCCTTTTCCTTTATTAGATTTACCTTGTAGTTTCTCAAGTGTTTCTCTAATTTGTTTTTTTACATCTTCCTCAGTAGGCTCTTCTTTAACAACCTTAGGTCTATTACCTTGACCGCCTCTTGGCTTAAATCCTGCTTTACCTCTGTTGTTTGCGAAGTTTGGTTTTGAACCTCCATCACCCGGCTTACTTATACGTCTTCTTTTACGTTTATTAGCATCACCTCCAGCAGCTGGCTTAACTTCCTTCTTCTTTTTAGGTTTATTAAATTGAGATAAATCAATTTTTTTTCCTGTTGTTACAGGACCTGTAAGTTTTTTGTACTGCGTCTTTATTGTTTCATCTACGGGCTCAGTCGTAGCTTCAGTTTCTGATACTGCTTCTTCTTTAGCTTTAGTTTCTTCAACCTTTTTTTCAAGAGGCTTTTCTGCTTTTGGCTCCTCCTTTTTAGCTTTAGTCGTTTTTTCTGCTTTTGGCTTTTCCGTAATAACTTCTTTTACAACTGGCTTCTTTGGCGCCTCTTTTTCTGCTTTTGGCTCTTCCTTCTTAGGTGCTTCTTCTTTAACAGCTTTTGCTTTAGGGGCATCTAAATCAATTTTACCTACTTGCTTTGGACCAGAAAGTTCAGCTTTAGCTTTAAGAACTGTTTCTCTTGCTTTAGCTTTTGCCTCATCCTCTTTAGCCTTTTCCTCAATTTCTCGTTCGCGTTTTTCTCTAATCGCTTCTTTCTCCTTGAGTTTTGCTTCACTAACCTCTTGTGCTTTTTCACGCTTAGTTGCATCTGTCTGAAACTCGTCAGATAGCGTGTTATAAACCTCTTGAGAAATTTTAGTATTAGGACTTTTTTCTATCTCAACGCCTTTGGATTCTAAAAAATCCACAGCACGATCGATAGAGATGTTAAGTTCTCTAAGTACTTTATTTAATCTTGTTTGAGCCATAAATGCCTGTAATATAACTTATATATCTTAATCTTCGAATTCTTCTTTTAGAATTCTAATCACTTCAACAATTGTTTCTTCTTCTAAATCTGTACGCTTAACAAGATCAATAACATCTTGTTCTAATATACTTTTAGCAGTATCTAATCCAGCTTTACTAAATTCTTTAATAATCCAATCTTCAATTTCATCAGAGAATTCTCTTAATTCTACATCTTCTTCTGCACCTTCTCTAAATACATCAATTTCGTAACCGGTTAATTTACCTGCCAATCTAATGTTATGACCTCCACGACCAATTGCCTTAGAAACTTCTTCTGGCTTAAGTAAAACCTCAGCACGCATATTTTCTTCATCTAATTTAAGAGAAGTCACTCTTGCTGGGCTTAACGCTCTGGTTACATATAATTGCATGTTATTGGTGTAATTGATAACATCAATATTTTCGTTTCCAAGTTCACGAACGATTCCGTGAATACGAGATCCTTTCATCCCTACACATGCACCAACTGGATCAATTCTATCATCGTAAGAGTCTACAGCTACTTTTGCCTTTTCTCCGGGTATTCTAACCACATTTTTAACTGTGATTAAACCATCGAAAACTTCTGGAATTTCTTGCTCAAATAATTTCTCAAGAAATACTGGTGAAGTTCTAGACATAATTATTGCTGGCTTACTTCCTTTTAATTCTACACTCTCTATAATACCTCTAACATTTTCTCCTTTTCTGAAAAAATCTGAAGGTATTTGTTTGTCTTTTGGAAGTATAATTTCATTACCATCATCATCTAATAAAATTATAGCTCTATGACGGATATGATGAACTTCTGCAGTATAAATCTCTCCTTCGAGTTCTTTAAAGTGCTTGTATATGTTTGTATTATCGTGCTCGTGAATTTTAGAAATTAAGTTTTGTCTTAATGCTAAAATTGAGCGTCTTCCTAAGTCAATTAACTTTACTTCTTCGGCAACGTCTTCACCAACTTCAAAATCAGGTTCGATCTTTTGAGCTTCAGACAATTCAATTTCTTGATTTGGCTCTTCAACTTCGCCATCTGCAACAACTATTCTGTTTCTCCAGATTTCTAAATCTCCTTTATCAGGATTAATAATGATATCAAAATTATCGTCATCACCATACTTCTTCTTCAATGCATTACGTAATACATCTTCTAGAATTGCCATTAGTGTAACTCTATCTATTAACTTATCATCTTTAAATTCTGAAAATGATTCAATTAACGCTACATTTTCCATAATTAATTGGAATTAAAATTTTATTTTAACTTTTGCTTCTTTTATTTCTTTGTAAGTAATTGCAACTTCTTTTGTTACTGTTACTTTACCTTTCCCTATTGGTTTTGGCTCTCTTGCCTTCCATTCTAGTTGAACACCATTGTTATCTGCTTCAACTAATTGTCCTTCAAAATTTTTATTGTCATTAGTTATAACTTCTAAGTTACGACCAACATGCCTTATATACTGTCTCGGTAAAGTTAATGGAGATGCTGCTCCTGATGATAGTACTTCTAAAGAAAAATCTTCTTCTTCTCTATCTAGGTTATGTTCTATAGCTCTGCTGACAAACATACAGTCTTCTACTAAAACACCATTATCACCATCGACAATTATTTTAATAGCATTGTCTGCTCCAACCGTCATAGATATTAAAAATAAATCTTGACGCTCATCTAGGGCACTTTTTAGTAAATCTTCTACTTTCTTTTTTAACATAACAGTATAAAAAGAGGGGACTTTTCGTCCCCTCATATCTACATTTTCTTTAACAATGGTGCAAATATACGATATATATTGATTATTGCAAGGCGTTTAGCATCTAAATTATTAGACATCTGAGTCCGTAATTATTTGTGATTATGATAAAAAATAAAAAATCCTAATCAAAAAATGATTAGGATTTAATTTTTCAGTTGGCCCAATAGGTCTCGAACCTATACTCTTCTGCACCAAAAACAGACGTGTTACCAGTTACACCATAGGCCACTGCCTCAAATTGAGGATGCAAATTTATAACAAAGTTTTACTTGGGCAAAAAAAAAGAAGGAAATTATTCAAAATACTTAACGTTAACTTAAAAACTCTAGTCAGTATACTAATTATTAGTAAATTCGCCAGCATCAAAAGCAGACAATTTTATGACCAATTTTAATTTTAAAAAATGGAACACTTTACTAGGGTGGCTTGTGTTTATAATAGCAACTGTCACTTATGGCTTAACCATTGAGCCTACAGTAAGTTTTTGGGATGCAGGAGAATATATTCTTACATCATCAAAGTTACAGGTTGGGCATCCGCCAGGAGCACCATTATTTCAAATGCTTGGGGCGTTCTTTTCTATGTTTGCTTTAGAACCTTCTCAAATAGGTATGATAATGAACATGATGAGTGGTGTGGCTAGTGCTTTTACTATTCTTTTTATGTTTTGGACTATTACTATTTTACTTAGAAAATTAGTTAAATATAATACAGAGGAAGATACTAAAAATAAAGGTATAGCTATTCTTGGAAGCGCTTTAGTTGGAAGTCTTGCATTTACTTTTACGGATTCATTTTGGTTTAATGCTGTAGAAACTGAGGTTTACGCAATGGCAACTCTAATAATGGCTGTTCTTTTTTATCTCGCCCTACGCTGGGAAGAAGACATGAACAAGCCTCGTGGCAACAAATGGCTAATACTTATCGCTTTTGTTATTGGTTTATCATTTGGTGTTCATTTCATGGGCTTATTAACCATTCCTGCTATTGGTCTTATTTATTTTTTCAAAAATTACAAAAAAGTAACAATTCAAAACTTCATATTAGCTAATATAGTCTCTGCTGCTATTCTCTTATTTATTTTTAAATTACTACTTCCAAATACGCTTCGCTTTTTTGGTTGGATGGAAGTTACCATAGTTAATACCTTTGGTTTACCATTTCATTCTGGCACTATTATAGCTGGTCTTATTGCCATTGCAGCATTTTATTACGCTATCAATTATACGCGTAAAAAAGGTTTTAAACACGCAAACACACTTACCTTGTGCTTGCTTTTTATTTTTATTGGGTTTTCTTCATGGATGATGTTACCTATAAGAGCTAATGCTCATGTTATTATAAATGAAAATGACCCGTCAGATGCTCGTGAGCTTTTAGCCTATTACAATTTAGAACAATACCCCGAAACACATCTGTTTTACGGACCACAGTTTACGGAATTATATTCTGGACAAGACGAAGACCAGCCTTTTGTTGATGATAAAAAGAATTACGAAAAAGACTTTGAAAAAGGGGAATATGTAATCATTAACGATTGGGAAAATGCCAAGCAAAATTACAACTCAGAACACGCTTCATTTTTACCTAGAATGTGGAGTACAGAACATGCTGAAAACTACATGATGTTTACAGGGCTTATTGATTTTAAAGTAAAACCAACATTAGGAACCGAGTTCTATAAAGATGCAATTAATTACGGAGTTCCAGAAGAGGAAGCAAGCGCATATGCTAGTCGCCAAATGCAAGGCATTAATGACATGGTTAATAAATTTCGATTAAGTGTTGCTCAAGGTCAAGTCGATTATGAAGGTTATGATAAGTTTTTAAAAGATAACGCTCAGTCTTATTTTGAAGTTGAAAAACCAACATTTTTAGACAATACCATGTATATGCTTCAATACCAGTTTGGATATATGTATTGGCGTTATTTTATGTGGAATTTTACAGGCCGTCAAAATGATATCCAGGGTAGATACACGGATTTTAATGGTAACTGGATTTCGGGAATTAAATTTGTTGATGAAATTCATCTTGGTATGTCTCAAGATAATTTACCAAGTGACATAAAGAATAATAAAGCAAGAAACACATACTACTTCTTACCTCTTATATTAGGTTTAATTGGATTTTTCTTCCTATTAAATGTAGATAAGAAAAGGTTTTGGGTACTCCTGGTTTTCTTTTTGTTAACTGGCCTAGCTATTCAATTTTACACTAATGTAAGACCTTTTGAGCCTCGTGAACGCGATTACTCTGTGGTTGGTTCTTTTTATGTCTTTGCTATTTGGATTGGCTTTGGAGTTTATGCAATTTATGATTTACTAAAAAGCAATATTAAGTCTAAATTTTTAGCTCCAGCTATAACACTTGTTTGTTTAGTCTTAGTTCCTGGTGTTCTAGCCGCAAATAACTGGGATGACCATGACCGTTCTGGAAAGTATACAGCAAATGCAATGGCTAGAAAGTATTTAGAATCTTGTGCCCCTAATGCTATTTTATTTACAATAGGAGATAATGATTCTTTCCCTTTATGGTATCTACAAGAAATTGAAGGTGTGCGTACAGATGTAAGAGTTGTAAATACAAGTTTATTTCAAACTGCGTGGTACATAGACCAAATGAAACGCAAAGCCTATACTAGTGATCCAATACCATCTCAATTAGAACATGCACAATATAGAGATGGGACAAGAGATTACACATTCTATAAGGAAATAAGTGAGAAAATAGCAAAGGACACTTTAGACATAAAAGACTTTATGAATTTTGTATCTAGTGATAAACCTTCAACCAAAATTAGACAATTAGTTACATCTCAAGGTGATAATCCAGACGGTTACCCAAGTTATTATTTAAACTCTAATTATTACCCTACAAAAAACATTAGAGTCCCAGTTAACAAAGAAACAGTATTGAAAAACGGAATTGTAAAGCCTAAAGATGCAGACAAGATTCTACCTTATCTTGATGTCAGAATTTCGGGTAGCGCTGTGTATAAAAATCGTTTGTTAATGTTAGATATAATTGCAAATAATAATTGGGAACGCCCAATCTATTTTAGTGGTGGAGCCTTTGCGGATGAAGATTATATTTGGATGAAAGACTACCTGCAACTAGACGGCTTATGCTATAAACTAGTACCTATTAAAACTGCAGTAGACAAAGCTAACCCTTTTGATATGGGACGTGTAGATCCAGAATTAATGTACCAACAAGTAAAGAGTTGGAATTGGGGTGGTAGCGGTGAAGACATCTATCATGATGTTGAAACACGTAAAAACGGAATTACCTATCGTGGTAATATGGCACGATTAATTGAACAACTAATTAACGAAGAAAAGTTAGGGAAGGCAGAAGAAATTGCAGATTTAGCTATGGAAAAAATGCCTGTAGATACTTTTGGTTTTTACACATTATTAGAGCCTTACATATCTGCTTATTTTGAAGTTGGAAATAAAGATAAAGCAAGAAAATTATTTAAAGACGTTGCAAAAAAATACCAAGAAAACTTAGTCTATTACAGTGGTCAAAATCTTGACAGACAAGGCGAAATAATTGATGAAATTTTTACTGACATTCAAAAATACAGGTCATTAGTAGATGTTTTAGTTACTTATGACGACAGAGATTTTGCCTTAGAAGAAACGAAAAAATTTAATGAATACTTAGGTTTGTTTGGCCCATTAATGGGTGATGAAGATCCCAACACGGAAGATGAAGTTGATCTTCAAGAATTGTTTAATGACAGCTCTAAAGACAGCTCTAATGTGTCTATACCTCCTGTAACAGAAAGTAATAAGTAAATGAAACTTATTCCTGCTAAAACACCAGGGTTTATTAAATCATTATTCCCTAATTTTATTTGGAATATAGACACCAAAGAAAAGGAACTCTATCTCACTTTTGATGATGGACCAACTCCAGAAATAACAAATTGGGTTTTAGAGAGTTTAGCTTCTTATAATGCAAAGGCAACTTTTTTTTGTATTGGAAATAATATTGAAAAACATCCAGAATTATTTAAGAAAATCA
>CAJQOA010000199.1 GCA_905479815.1 uncultured Psychroserpens sp. | reverse complement strand
TTTGAAAAAACCTTAGTTTGCTTCTATGCAAGAATTAAATTTTCCAAAGTTTAAATTCCGTTTCAAAAGTAACGAAAATAAAGTTTCTATTTTTGATGAGATTCGTAAAAAATTCATCGTTTTACAACCCGAAGAATGGGTACGTCAACACTGTGTTCAATATTTGATTCAGCATAAAAATTATCCTAAATCATTAATCAACGTTGAAAAAGAACTTAAGGTAAACGGATTAACAAAACGCTATGACATTGTCATCTTCAATCCAGATGGAAGCATTCACCTCATCGTAGAATGCAAATCACACAAAATTAAGATAGACCAAACCACCTTTGACCAAATTTCACGTTACAACCTAGCGCTCAATGCCAATTATTTAATGGTCACTAACGGAATTAATCATTATTATTGTATCATGGATTTTGAGGAAGAACGTTACGAGTTCTTGAAAGATATCCCATCTTATAACACAAATCATTAAATTGAAAATAGCAGTAGTCATATTAAACTGGAACGGAGAACAATTGCTTCAGCAATTTCTACCATCAGTTACCCAATATTCTGAAGGCGCAGACATTTATGTCGCAGACAATGCATCTACTGATGACTCTATCAATTTTTTAACTAAGACTTTTCCGAAGATAAAAATCATCAAAAACAAAACAAATGGTGGTTATGCCAAAGGCTATAACGATGCTTTAAAACATATTGATGCCGATGTGTTTTGTTTATTGAATAGTGACATTGAAGTCACACCAAATTGGCTCACTCCTATTATCAAGGAATTTGAGACGAACATTAATACAGATATCATTCAACCAAAAATATTAGACTATAAAAACAAATCACAATTTGAGTATGCTGGTGCTGGTGGTGGTTTTATAGACAAATATGGCTATGCCTATTGTAGAGGGCGCATTTTTGACACCCTAGAAAAAGATAGCGATCAGTATAACGATACGACACCAATTTTTTGGGCTTCTGGTGCTTGCTTTTTTATTAGAAAATCAACTTTTGAATCGCTCAATGGTTTTGATGAGAGCTATTTTGCACATTTTGAAGAAATTGATTTGTGCTGGAGAGCTTTTAATTCTGGATTCAACACAAAATATGTAGGTACATCAACAGTGTATCATGTTGGAGGCGCAACATTAAATGCCACAAACCCAAAAAAAACATATCTTAATTTTAGAAACAATTTATTTACCATTACTAAAAATGCAGATGGTTTTCTCTTCGGAATCATATTCATACGATTAACTCTTGATGGAATTGCAGGATTAAAATTTCTATTAAGTTTAAAATTTGCTCATTGTATTGCTGTATTGAAGGCTCATTTTAGTTTTTATATGCATTTACCAAGACTTTTAAAGGAACGTAAGCGTATTCCTAAGAAAAAAAATTACTACCAAACCACTTCTATTGTCTGGTCATACTTTATTAAAAAACGCACACATTACTAATTGTTCATAAAAGTGTTAAAAATTTAGTTAAAGACCATTAGTTGGTCTATTCTTTTGTATAATTTTGGTACGTTGAATAACAACTAATTATTAAACTTTATTATGAAAAAATTAATGCTATTAAGTGTTGCTGGGATGTTGATTTTAACATCATGTGTGTCTAAGAAAGATTTTGTGGCACTAGAAACAAAGCAAAAAGAAACAAAGGATTTATTAAATTCTGCAACTGTAAAATTAAACAGTTGTTTGTCTGACAAGGCTGCTTCTATGGCTCGTGTAGATGCTATGAAAGAACAATTAGCAGATTTACGTAAGTCAAACCAAGATTTAATTGACACCAAAGGAAACTTAACGACATTAACTCAAAAAGGCGCAGATAATCTTGAGAAATCTCTAGAGAGTTTAAAAGAGAAAGATCTTAAAATTTCACGTTTACAAGATGCTTTAACTAAAAAAGATAGTGTAACACTAGCAATAGTGACTAGTTTAAAGAAGGCTGTTGGTATCAATGATCCAGATATTGAAGTAAATGTTGAGAAAGGTGTGGTCTTTATTTCTATCGCAGATAAATTATTATTTAAAAGTGGTAGTTACAATGTAACTACAAAAGCAAAAGATGTTTTAGCTAAAGTGGCAAAAGTAATCCAAAGCAAACCAGATTTTGAAGCAATGATTGAAGGTCATACAGATAGTCAAACATTTAGCAAAGGTGTTTTAATTGACAACTGGGATTTAAGTGTAAAACGTTCTACATCTATAATTCGTGTATTACAAGAATTGGGTGTTAATCCAAGTCAGTTAATTGCAGCTGGACGTAGTAGTTATGTGCCTTTAGCAGAAAACAATGACACTGCAGAAAACAGAGCAACAAACAGACGTACGCGTGTTGTTGTATTACCAAAAATTGATCAGTTCTATGAAATGATTGAAGAAGAAATGAAAAACCTATCTAAAGAAAACTAGTAGATCTTTAAATACATTATGAAGAAGCTCAATCGAAAGATTGAGCTTCTTTTATTTTAATACATGAGCAAAAAAATTGAATAAGGACAGTGATGTTACAATCGTAAATAATATGAGAGGGACCTCGTATAGATATTTAACTGTATTTGAATTATTCATAAGGTCAGGTTTCCTCTTAAAAACAGCAACATATAGCGATGAGAGTATTTTTTGGTATAATAAAAAAAACAATGGAGCCGTCAACAAACAGCAAAAAATAGAGTCATATGTAATGGTATTTTGTTGAATAGAATAATAACCGAGACCTAAATACAATATTGAGAACACTAACATTTTAAGGTAATTGCTCATCTTAAATAGAAAATCATGCTCGATGAATATCCAAACAAAAGGCATTATTAATAAGAAAGCAAAATAGCGCTTATACACTGTATAATCTATAAAATGAGTTGAAAACAAAAACGCTATTAAATATAAAGAAGAGATAATATAAAAGCGTTTAACAAATGATTTATGGTTAAGCTGTTCAAAATATGAATCATCTTGATGCTTAGGTATAGTTATAGTTTCGGTTTGAGTTATTTGATTAATATCAAAAATGGGTGCAACAAAACTAGTTGTTGTGTTCAGTTTTGTTTGTTTTGATCCAAAATCAATACTATAAGTAACATTGAAACTTGTAAGCACATGAACTTGATCAAAACCCTTATCATCATTAGGTACATACACTTGAATTAAATGTCCTAATTCTTCTTCTGAAAAAAGCTCAGTATCTTTTGCTTTTGTAAAACCACTAATCTCTGGTGAGTATGCTATATCCTCAGGATATTTCAAATAGTTAACTAAGAAAAAGAATAGAAAATTTGTTAATCTCTCATCAACTTCAATGATATGTTTTCCTCGTCCGTTTTTGTGAAGTAAAAATTTATAATCACTTTTCAAGTCTACACTATAACGCAGCAACCATTTCTTTAAAGCTTTCTTTAAATCAATATAACGACACTGTTCTATATAAATTATGGAATTATCGATAGCCTAAAAAATTTCTAAACTGCCTTTACCTTCTCTAATAACCACTGGCTCATCATCAGATAAATCAACTATAGTCGAACCTTCGTTACCACCATAACCACCATCAATCACTATATCTACCAAATTATCCCATTTTTCGAGAATTAATTCTGGATCTGTGGTATACTCAACAACAACATCCTCATCACGAATAGACGTTGAGACTAAGGGATTACCAAGTTGTTTTACAATTTCTAGAGTTATAGCATTATCTGGCACACGAATTCCTACCGTTTTTCGCTTTTTAAAAGGATGTGGTAAATTCTTAGAACCAGGAAGTATAAATGTGTAAGGGCCAGGAAGTGCTCGTTTTAATATTTTAAATGTAGTCGTATCAATTTGTTTAACGTAATCACTCAAGTTGCTTAAATCTTCACAAATAAAAGAAAAATTAGACTTTTCTAATTTAACACCTTTGATTCTTGCAATCTTCTCCAATGCTTTAATATTAGTAATATCACAACCCAAACCATAAACGGTATCGGTTGGATAAATAACCAATCCGCCACGTTTTAAGACATCAACGACTTTCTTAATCTCTTTAGGATTAGGGTTCTCTTCATAAATTCTTATCAGTTGAGCCATAATATTGTACCTTACAATTACGTTTACAAAGTAATTAATTATTTTTTTATGACACGTGCTTGTTAATAAAGAACGGCATGTGAACTTAAAAACAATAAATATAAACACATGAAGACTCTTAAATACACTTTACTCATACTTTTTGTATCCTTCAGTTTATTCTCATGCTCTGAAGATGATATAATCCTAGGTGGAACTAATGATGAGGAAACACCTTTAGAGTTTCGTCAAGAGCTAAATGTTTCCTACGGAAACGATAGTGATCAAATCTTCGACATCTATTTACCAGCAAACCGAACTATAGAAACCAAAGTTATGATTTTAGTTCATGGAGGTGGCTGGACATCTGGCGACAAGTCAGATATGGATGCGTTTAAAGATATCATACGTCAAGACTTACCAAATATTGCAATTGTAAACATTAATTATAGACTAGCAGATCTAGAGAATCAACCCTACCCAATGCAAATAGATGATATTACCACTATCGTCAACTTACTTAAAACCAATCAAAACGATTACGTGATTTCTAGTGACATAGGGTTTCTAGGCACAAGTGCTGGAGCACATTTATCAATGCTTTGGAGCTATACGTTTGATACAGAAAATGATGTACAAATGGTAGCAAGTGTTGTAGGGCCTACAAATTTCACAGATCCTGCTTATACAGAAAGTGAAAATCCTTTTTTACTAGAAATCATAAATACCTTTGGTGTTAATACATCTACAGCTTTTTTAGAAGAGATTAGTCCGTATCATCAAGCAACTACGACGTCTCCTCCAACAATATTGTTTTATGGAGGTCAAGACCCTTTAATCCCTACAAGTCAAGGTGTTGATATGGAAACTAAGCTATCAGAGCTTGGAGTGACACATCAATTTACATTATATCCAAATGCTGGACATGGTTGGGTTGGGTTGGAGTTATTGGATACCTGGACGAAACTCAAAGCGTTTACTCAAACGCATTTAGAGGACTAATTATTTTCTTCGGAAATTTTAGAGCTTGTTATTTTCAACTTACGAGTAATGTCTTTAGAGTTTGACCATTTGATTTGAGATCTTAATTCATTGAATTTGTCCAAATTAAAATGATAACTATAAACAAAAGCACACCAAAAATATCAGGGAGTCTATCAATCAAATCAGAAATTAAAGAACTATTCCCCTTACGATTAAATATACTTTTAAAGAAGTCTGTAATTAGTGGAAACGAAAATTTTAACCATAAATATGATAAAGCTAAAACTATAGTAATGATTATTTTATTGGCTAAATCCAAACTGTTTAAATATTAATTAATACCTAATAATAACTCTATACTACAAACCTTTATCCTAAAACATCCAACTTAGCAAATCGCAGTAACAGCTTCTTTACGCCACCAACTTCAAAATTAATTTCAGCCTTAACATCTGCACCTTTGCCTTCTATTTTTAGAACCTCTCCTTTTCCGAAGCGCGCATGCTCAACAATATTCCCAACAGTCAAAGTACCATCAAAAAGATTAGTCTTATCTGACACGCTTGATTTAGATACAGGTTTTAAGTTTTTAGGGGCTACAAATTTTGGTGGTTTATTACTTTCCGATTTTCTCCTAATAGGTTTCTTAAAGCGTATTTGATCTGGCTCAATATCACCAAAAATATCAGCATTAAGCATTGGGTTTTGCCTAGGATTATTTATTGGTGTAATGATATCAACGAATTGATCATCTATTTCTTCTATAAAGCGGCTAGGTTCTGCATCAATTAGTTTTCCCCAACGATAACGAGACAATGTGTAGGTTAAATACGCTTGTTTTTCTGCTCTAGTTAATGCTACATAAAACAAACGTCGCTCCTCCTCTAGTTCACTTCGTGTATTCATACTCATCGCACTTGGGAATAAATCTTCTTCCATACCAACCACAAAAACATGAGAAAACTCTAATCCTTTCGCTAAGTGAATCGTCATCATAGCGACATGGTTTGGATCACCTTTATCACCATCTAAATCTGTTGCTAAAGCGATATCTTCTAGAAATTCTGCTAAAGAATCACCTGCATCGGCTAGTTCAATTTGACCTTCAACGAAATCTTTAATACCATTTAAGAGTTCTTCAACGTTTTCAAGACGTACTTGACCTTCAGGAGTTCCGTCTTTATTGACTTCTCTAATTAATCCGCTGGATTTAGTAACGTGCTCAGTGAGTTCAAAAGCATTTGCTGTTTGATTCATCACTTGATAGCTTTCAATAAGTGTGACAAAATCTCTCAGCTTATTCTTGGTGCCTTTATTAATATTAATATCAATTTGATCAATATGTTGAAGGACTTCAAAAATCGTTTTTCCGAAGCCATTAGCAGCAACTATCAAACGATCAACAGTGGTTTGTCCAATACCTCTCGCAGGATAATTAATCACACGCTTTAGTGCTTCTTCATCTGCAGGATTAAGAATGAGTCGCAAATATGCAGTGACGTCTTTAATCTCTTTACGTTGGTAAAATGACAAACCACCATAAATTTGATAAGGAATCTCACGTTTACGAAGTGCATCTTCAATAGCTCTAGATTGCGCATTAGTTCTATACAAAACCGCAAAATCACTATTAGGCATTTGATGGTTCATTTTGTTTTGCATTATGGTGCTCGCCACAAAACGACCTTCATCACCATCAGTAAGAGAACGGTTAACTTTAACCTTTTCGCCTTCTACATTGGCCGTCCAAACAATTTTATCAAGTTTGGTCTTGTTATGCTCAATCACTGAGTTTGCTGCACCTACAATGTTTTTGGTAGACCGATAATTTTGTTCTAAACGATAGACTTTAACATCATCATAATCCTTCTGAAAATTTAAGATGTTATTGATATTTGCACCACGAAAGGCGTAAATACTCTGAGCATCATCACCAACAACACAAATATTTTGAAAACGATCAGATAGCGCTCTTACTATCAAATACTGTGAATGGTTTGTATCCTGATACTCATCTACCAAAATATATCTAAACTTGTTTTGATATTGCGCCAATACATTCGGAAAACGTGTGAGCAACTCATTAGTACGCAACAACAGATCATCAAAATCCATTGCTCCAGCTTTAAAACAACGATCTACATAATTCTTGTAGATTTCTCCCATTCTAGGACGTCTCGCTGCAGTATCTGCTTCAATTAAATCTGGGTTTTTAAAATACGCCTTAACAGTAACTAAGTTATTCTTGTATGACGAAATACGACTATATACCTGCTTCGTTTTATAAAGATCTTTATCTAAGCCCATTTCTTTAATAATGGAGCCTAGTAATTTTTGAGAATCCTGAGTATCATAAATTGTAAAATTACTTGGGAAGCCTAAATGGTGTCCTTCAAAACGTAATATTTTAGCAAAAACCGAGTGAAATGTTCCCATCCACAAGTTTTTCGCTTCACCATCACCAACAATATCAGCAATTCTACCTTTCATCTCTTTGGCAGCTTTATTAGTAAACGTCAATGCTAAAATATTAAACGAATCCACTCCCTTACTCATCAAATACGCAATACGATAGGTCAACACTCTCGTTTTACCTGATCCTGCGCCTGCTATGATAATCATAGGTCCATCTACTTGAACCGTTGGTTCATACTGTGCTTCGTTTAACTGACTTAAATACTTCTCCAAATTCTACATTTTTTATCAACCGTGAAATTAACCAAAAGCCCTGTTTTTATGAACCCTTTTTATAAATAATTATAAACAATTGAAGCATAAAATTGACTTTCCAATTTTTTGAATACCTTTAAGCATAATCTTAAAATTTTAAACATGCGTTACCTGTTATTATTTTCTATTTTCTTCGGAAGTTTAACTACATTCTCACAAACTGATCTTGAAAAAGACATTATAGATATTGAAGGCAAAGTCATTGAATGGCGTCGTCATTTTCATGAAAACCCAGAATTATCCAATCAAGAATTTAAAACAGCAGAAAAAATTGCAGCACATCTTAAGTCTCTAGGTTTAGAAGTACAAACTGGAGTTGCCATAACAGGAGTTGTTGGTATTTTAAAAGGAGACCAACCTGGTAAAGTTGTGGCTTTAAGAGCTGATATCGATGCACTTCCAGTGACAGAACGTAACAATCTACCATTTAAAAGTACTGTTGAGACAGAATTTTTAGGCACAAAAACAGGTGTTATGCACGCTTGTGGTCATGATACACATACAGCGATGCTTATGGGTGTAGCTGAAGTCTTATCAAAACATAAAGACAAAATAAAAGGCACTGTTAAATTCATTTTTCAACCTGCAGAAGAAGGCCCTCCTCCAGGAGAAGAAGGTGGTGCAGCATTAATGATTAAAGAAGGGGTTTTAGAAAACCCTAAAGTTGACGTTATTTTTGGCTTACATATCAATGCAGGCACTCCTGTTGGCGTTTTAAAATATAAAAAAGGAGGTATCATGGCTTCTGTAGAACGATTTGTAATCAGTGTTAAAGGAAAACAAACGCATGGTTCACAGCCTTGGTCTGGAGTTGACCCTATTTTAATTTCAGCAAAAATTATTGACGGATTACAAACAATCATAAGTAGAGAAGCTAAACTAACAGATGAAGCTGCAGTAATTACCGTTGGTAAAATCACTGCAGGAACACGATTTAACATCATACCTGAGACAGCAGAACTTATAGGAACTGTAAGAACACTAGATCCTGCAATGCGTTCAATGATTGAGCGCCGTATGAAAGAAATGACAGAGACTATTGCTAAAGCATATGGTGGAGAAGCGACCATTGCATTTAGAAACCAAACATCTATAACATATAATGATCCTGATTTGACAGATCAAATGCTACCATCTTTACAAACAGTAGCAGGTGCAAAAAATGTTCAAATTGTAAAAGCAACGACTGGTGGTGAAGACTTTTCTTATTTTCAAGAAGTCGTTCCTGGTCTTTATTTCTTTTTAGGAGGTATGAATCCAGATGAGGAATCTAAAGGTTCATTTCCACACCACACTCCTGATTTTAAGATTGATGAAAGCGGAATGTTACTTGGAGTAAAAGCCTTTACGCAATTAACTTTAGATTATTTAAATCAATAATAACATCCTTGCTAATAATCCAAAGCGTATAATTATTAATGTAAATTTCTTAGAGGGACATATTAGATTAAAAAAATAAATATATTTGCTCTTCAACTGAATTATATGGACACTTTTTTTAACTTTTTCTCTAACATCACATGGTGGATGTGGATACTTATAGTTTTGGCAATAATTGCCATTCGTGATGTCATTCAAAAAAAACATACTATAAGTCACAATTTCCCAGTAGTTGGACATATTAGATATTGGTTTGAAAGTATTGGGCCAGAAATACGTCAGTATTTTGTGGCTAACAATAGAGAAGAATTACCTTTTAATCGTATAGAACGTGGTTGGATATATGCGTCTTCAAAAAATGAAAACAACTACGAAGGTTTTGGAACAGATAGAGATATTTATGCGCATCAGCACATGTTTATCAATAATGCCATGTTTCCATATAAAATTGATAAAAATCACCCAAATACTATTGACAAGTCGTTTTTGCCTTGTGCTAAAGTAATTGGAGCTCACAACAAACGTAAAAAACCATATCGTCCAGCATCTGTTATTAATATATCTGCTATGAGTTTTGGATCTTTATCAGCAAAAGCTGTGGAGTCTATGAATAAAGGTGTAAAAATGGCTCATGCATATCATAATACAGGTGAAGGCGGATTGTCACCTTACCATAGTCATGGTGGTGATGTCGTTTTCCACTTCGGAACGGGATACTTTGGCGTAAGAGCAGACGATGGTAGTTTCTCAATGGAGAAAATGAAAAAACTAGTTGAGGACAACCCATTTATTCGTGCTATTGAACTTAAATTATCTCAAGGCGCAAAACCTGGTAAAGGCGGTGTACTTCCTGGATCTAAAATAACCCAAGAAATCGCAGATATTAGAGGGGTTGAAGTTGGTAAAACTGTATTATCTCCTCCAAACCATAAAGCGTTTTCAACCATACCTGAAATGGTAGATTTTATTGAAGCTATCGCTGAAGAAACAGGTTTACCAGTTGGCATCAAAGCTGCTATTGGAAAACTAGATCAATGGGAAGAACTTGCAGACCTAATGATAAAAACCGGAAAAGGACCAGATTTCATAACTGTTGATGGTGGCGAAGGTGGAACTGGAGCTGCTCCTCCAAGTTTTGCAGATCACGTATCTCTCCCTTGGGTTTATGGCTTTGGAGATTTGTATAAATTATTTAAACAAAAAGGACTCTCTGAACAAATTGTGTTTATAGGTAGTGGAAAGCTAGGTTTTCCTGCAAAAGCAGCCATGGCTTTCGCTATGGGAGCAGATGTTATCAATGTAGCACGAGAAGCCATGATGAGTATTGGATGTATCCAAGCACAGATTTGCCATACCAACAAATGCCCTAGTGGAATTGCTACACAAAACAAATGGCTACAAAACGGAATTGATCCAACATTGAAATCGGTTAGGTTAGCACAGTATTTTAAATCTTTTAGAAAAGAGTTTGTCGAAATCACTCATGCAGCAGGACACGAACACCCTTGTCAATTTACAATGGGTGATATAGAAATTAATGTTGACGATCATAATTTATCAAAAGAACTCTCTGGAGCTTATGGCTACGAAAAAACAAAGGTTCCGTTTACATCCATGCAAGATTTAAAAAACTGCACGCATTTAGGAGGGAACTATTAAACAATAATTTAAAACTAAATAAGTTTATATTTTAAACAAAAACCAACTATGGATCTTGATATTTTAGGACTTTTATTATACTGTATTCCTGCTTTAGTCACAGGAGCAATTGCCTTTTTATTTTTTAAAGAACATATAGAAAATGAAAACAATCGTCGTGAGTTCATGATTAAAAAAGACTTACAAAAAGACAGCCTACCAATGCGTCTTCAAGCATATGAACGTTTATCACTTTACCTAGAACGAATCAAACCATCAAAATTACTAGTAAGAATAACTCCAACATCTTCAGATAAAGAAGATTACAAATCCTTACTTATAGCAAACATAGAACAAGAGTTTGATCATAATTTAGCACAACAAATCTACGTTACAGACAAGTGTTGGAGCATTGCTTCAACTGCAAAAAACGCAACGATTCAAATGATTAGAAAAGCAAATTTATCAGATAAAGTTGACAGTTCAGACAAACTACGAGAAGTTATTTTAACAGAGATGATAGACAAAAGATCACCTAGCGATGCAGCACTTTCTTATATAAAAGAAGAAGTTTCTGAGATTTGGTAGATCACTTATAAATCTTCACTTACAGCATGCTTCTTTTTAGCATAAGTATACCCTTGTTCCCACCATTTTGTCATTAAGCGTTTACTAAAGATTAGTGAATTTTCAGTTAAACTTACTGGCGTATAATACAAATTAAGCTTTACGCCTTTATTTTTAGCAGCAAGCTTCCCAATAACAATATCATTTTTCTCTACTTGATCTAATAAGTGACCAAATAAGTTAAGCATCAAAGAAAATGGATTTTTCCCTAATACTTTTAAGCGCTCCATTTGCTCTGCTTCTAAAACAATAGCATCAATTTCTGTAGCACCTCGCAAAATAGCTTCTCGTATAGGAATTACACACCCTAATCCACCATCAGCATACTCATAACCATTAACAGTCGCTAAAGACATGAATGGAATATAATTACAAGAAATCCAAACCCAGTTACAATATTCATCATAAGTACAATCCTTAATAGATTTATATTCTACTCGATTCATTGACAAATTAGAAACGGTCACCACAACATCCTCCTTTGTTTTTTTAATTATATCGAACTCTTCTTTTGTAAAATTACGCTTGATATGTCGCCTTAACGCTTTACTCTCTCCAAACGTACGCTTACGCCTAATAAACTGCCACAACGAGTTTACAAAATCAATAGATACATATTCACGATCTCCTTTTTGACGTTGCACAAAAGGACTAATACTAAAAATATCATGCTGTTGCACGTTTGTGAACACATCATAAAGCTTTCCAATATCTCCTAAAGCCAAATGATTAATCAACAAACTACCTGTTGAAGTCCCTAAAAACATATCATATTCGCGACCTTGACCTTCCATCAAATATTGCGCAACTCCACCAGCAAATGCCCCTTTACTCCCTCCTCCAGATATCACTAATGCTTTCACTTTTGTTCGTTTTTAAGTGTTTCAATCAATTGTTTGTAGCTACTTTCTTTTTCCAATTCAATAATTAAATTCTTTGAGAATTTTGAGAATCGCCAATTATGATGTGTTGTTGCTTTTAAAAGACTTTTTATAGATTCTGATTCAAATCCACCAATTAATTTCAAATAATTAAAGGCTTTCATTCGCAATTCAAAATGATGCTCAGATAAACTATATCCAATTAACTCATTTAAAACCATCTGCTTTTTATCTGGCTGATATTCAAAAGTGTTTAAATGTAGTACTAACCAAAGCAATCTCACATTATTATCGTTGAAACCTTTAATATCTTTGGTTTTCTGTAGGTATTTAACGCGCTCTTCAGGGAAATTCACCCATAAATTATACAACGCAGCTTCAATAGTCACATACGATTTATCATTTAAAAGCGATTCATATCCCGCTTTCAATACCTTTGGAATAGTAATCACATACTGCGCAATCGCTTGCCTTACCTCTAAACTATTATTGAATGCTTCAGCTTCTAAATATTCAGAAACCTGGCTCACTACTTTTATTTTTGCTTTATCGGAAATATTAGAAACCAAATAATCCTTGCATTTTTGAGAATACTCCTCGCAATTAATATCTAAATACTCGCGCATAAAAGCTGAATTTTTAAGACTCTTAACCATAGCATCTTCTGGAAGTTTTACCTCAGCTAGCCATTCACCTATAAAGACAGACAGGTCTTGTTGGCTCGTTTTTTCAACTTCAGACATAAAATCATTAGTAGTTACATTTCCGAATTGATGCGCATTCAAATAAGCGCTAACAGCCGATTTAAAAGCGCTATCACCAACTTTCTCTCTCAAAACATGCAAAGCCCAAGCTCCTTTTTTATAAAACGTTGTGCTACTAGATTTAGGATTTAATAACGATGTGCTTTGACCAGCTTCTTCTTGAGCAATCAGTTCTTGAGCATTCTCGAATAATTGCCAATAATAGTGATCGTCTCCAAACACATCACGCTCAGCCAATAACGCATAATATGTTGCGAACCCTTCTTGCAACCAATGATGCTCACTAGACGTTGCTGTTATCAAATCACCAAACCATTGGTGCGCTAATTCATGTGCATTTACAGTAATATAATTTTTATCGTTAAAACCGATAGAATCCACCACAAAGCTATCTGAGAAGATTGTTAAACTCGTGTTTTCCATACCAGAATATAAAAAATCTTTCACAGGTACTTGCTTATAGTTTTGCCAAGGATATGGAAATCCAATTTCTTCTTCCAAATAATCAAACATCTGCTTTGAATAACGATAAGTCGGCTCTACTTTTGAAGAATCTTCTGGGTAATAGTAGTATTCTAAAGGGATGCCGCTTTTTGAGGTTACATTTTTTTTATTGTATTTACCAATAGCGAGAGCAACAAGGTAGCTAGACATAGGTTTTTGCATGTCGTAAGTCCATTTTGTGAATTCTTCTCCGATTTCTTTGTTTACAAGCTTACCATTAGCCAAAACCTCATATCCATTTTCATAAGTTATCGATAAATCAAATTCGATTTTATCATTGACATCATCAATACTCGGCAACCAGTTACTCGTATACTTTCCTTGGCCTTGAGTCCAAATTTGATCATCGACGAAGTAGAGCGCTTTTCTGGGATAAGAAACAAAAACAATAGAAAATTCATAATCTTTTCCGATTACAAATTTCTCGTCAGACTTTAAATGAAGAACAATTTTCTCTCCATCAAGATTCGTAGCACGATATCTAAAATTACTCTCTTTAAATTCATAGTGATAAGTATCATTAGCATCGATAAAAACAGAATCAACATCCTTTAAAACCTGAAAAACATAATCAGCCTTAAAAACAATTCGTTTATCATCCTGAACAAAACCAATATCAGCGGTAATACTTTTAAAATCCACATAATTCGTTTGCTGTGCAGTTACATTTCCGAAGAAAAACAAAAAGAATACCAATAGAAATAGTTGTTTCATGTGTTTTATTTTATTGTGTTTTAAAGATCACATATTGTTCGCTATTAATCATTCTCTTGGGTGAGAAATTTTGAACATACTCGCTTCATACCTAGGTTTTATCAAAGATGAGACCAAAATACGATAAATTGACACGTGTTTAAAAAATAGAACTCTAGATTTCTACTATAATAGAATCAGAAAGACATACACTTAAGACCTTTCATGATTTTGTAATCATTTCATTAGCCAAAGAGATTCCTTTTTTCAAAGGAATTGGGTAAATTCGCATACATGAGTAAAAACCTTCAAACTCCTATTGATTATCTTAAAGGTGTTGGACCTAATCGTGCAGATTTATTGCGCAGCGAGTTAGGAATTCATACGTATCAGGATTTGATAAACTTATTCCCAAATCGCTATTTAGATCGCACAAAATATTACAAAATCAACGAGTTACAACGTAATAGCGCAGAAGTTCAAATCGTTGGTAAAATCACAGGGTTTAAAGAAATTGCTCAAAAAAGAGGGAAACGACTCGTAGGAACGTTTCAAGATGATACTGGTAAACTAGAGTTAGTTTGGTTTCGTGGACAAAAATGGATTCGTGATAGTATCAAAACTAATATACCTTATGTGATCTTCGGAAAAGCAAATTGGTTCAATGGTGTCTTTAGTATGCCACATCCTGAATTTGAACTTTTAAAAGTCCATGAACAAAATTTGAGTTCAACCATGCAAGCCGTTTATCCGTCGACCGAAAAATTATCCAACAAAGGTGTCACGAATAAAGTGATGAATAAAATTATGCAAAGTCTGTTTTTAGAAACTAACGGACGCTTTGCAGAAACGCTTCCAGACGCTATCATTTCTGAACTCAAATTACTCTCTAAAAGTGAGGCGCTTTTTAACGTTCATTTTCCTAAAAATAATGAGCTATTAGCACGTGCAGAATTTCGATTAAAATTTGAAGAATTATTCTACATTCAGTTGCAATTAATTTTAAAAAACCTCATCCATAAATCAAAAATAAAAGGCGTTCCTTTCAACTCGGTTGGCACGTATTTTAATTCGTTCTTCAACGACCATTTACCATTCGAATTAACCAATGCTCAAAAACGAGTTCTCAAAGAAATTAGACAAGATCTAGGAAGCAATGCACAGATGAACCGACTATTACAAGGCGATGTTGGATCAGGAAAAACCATAGTAGCCTTCATGTCAATGCTCATGGCACTTGACAATGATTTTCAAGCTTGCTTAATGGCGCCAACTGCTATTTTGTCAGTACAACACTATCAAGGATTAAGTGAATTAGCTAATAAATTGAATATCAGCATTAAACTACTCACTGGCTCAAGTACTGCTTCACAACGAAGAGATATTCACGAAAAACTAGAAAATGGAGAATTACAGATCTTAATTGGCACACATGCATTACTCGAAGACAAGGTTAAATTCAAAAATTTAGGGCTAGCAATTATTGATGAACAACATAGATTTGGAG
>CAJQOA010000198.1 GCA_905479815.1 uncultured Psychroserpens sp. | reverse complement strand
GCAAAATCTGAGAGCATATAATCACGTTTAATCAAAAACAGAGTATCGTTTAAAACTTCAAATTCTTGTTCAATATAAATCTCTTTGACCCAGTTTATATTAGCACTCTTTGATGCTTGAAGGTTAATATCTTTTATGGCGTATGTAGAATCATTAACCCAGAAATCACCTTTAAAAGTCAATTCATTTTTACGCCTTGGATAGTATATAATATTGTAACACCATTTATTATCGATAAAGGCACTATCTGATAATACATAATTATAAGTTTGAACGCCTGTTTTAGATAACGGACTCACAAAACTCTTATCAAAAAACTTTAGATAATTGTCATAGATATTAAAATCGGCATACAAGTCATCAATAAAATCAATAATGATTTGATTGTTACTAAAGCCTGAATTCTTATTCCCTTTTAAATCTAGTTTTTCCTTTTTTATTAGATTGTTACCATAAACTTTAGCAACAGACTCATTGATAAAAATTGGTAAGTAGGTCTTTCCTGTAATATTAGACGTATCAACCTCTTCAAAAACAAACTCCATACCTCTAAATAGTTTACTTTTTATAAGTGCGCTATCGATAGTATTGAGATCAAATTCTACTTTCTCGTATTTGTCGTATTCATATTGTTTAAACTGTTTCAATCCATTTTTTCGCTTGCGTTCCCATATCTTCTTTAGGATTCTAATAGCAGGATTTTCTGATGCTTTTTTGGATTGCTTACCTGAAACAATAAGAACAGCATCCAATGCTCCAGCTTCTTCTTTTAAAACAAATTTTAAATCGTAGTTTACTTTTTGCTCAAGTTTCATTTCTAGGCGTTCATAACCTAGAAATGAAACCACAAGAGTTCCCCAAGTGTTATCAGATTCTAAATAGAAGCGTCCATCTTCATTAGAAATAGTACCTTCTGTAGATCCTTTAAATAAAATGTTAGCAAAAGCAACAGGCTCATTAAATTCATCATAAACATAACCACTTACTTTGGTTTGTGCGTATGCGACGCATATTCCGAAGAAAAACAATAAAATAAGGAGCTTCTTTTTCATATGTATAATAGGTCTCTGCAATTTATCTTTAGTTAGGTTAAAAATTGCGATTACCAGTTTTTAATTACCAGATTAAGTTTTCTAAACTTAAAAAACTTCATCAACAATCGTGCTAATGAAGTTTTTAAACGCAAATAATTGCGATTTATTTATTTGTACATCACTTTATTTACTGCTTTAATAACTTCTTTGTAGTCTGGTAACCACTCAGCTAATAAAACTGGAGAATAAGGTGCAGGTGTATCTGCTGTATTAATTTTCACAACTGGTGCATCTAAATAATCAAAAGCTTCAGACTGTACTAGATATGTAATTTCTGTTGATACATTTCCAAAAGGCCAAGCTTCTTCTAAAACTACCAAGCGATTTGTTTTCTTTACAGACTTCAATATCGCATCTCTATCTAGAGGGCGAATTGTTCTTAAATCTATAATCTCACAAGAAACACCATCTTTTTCTAATTCGTCTGCAGCCTTGTATGCTTCTTTAATAATTTTTCCGAAGGAAACAATAGTAACATCTGTACCTTCTCTCTTAATATCTGCAACACCTAAAGGTATTGTATATTCTCCTTCTGGTACTTCACCTTTATCACCATACATTTGCTCACTTTCCATAAAAATCACAGGATCGTCATCTCTTATGGCAGATTTTAATAACCCCTTTGCATCATAAACATTTGAAGGTATGACCACTTTTAAACCTGGAGTATTAGCAAACCAATTCTCAAAAGCCTGAGAATGCGTTGCTCCTAATTGTCCTGCAGAACCTGTTGGACCTCTAAATACGATTGGGCATTTAAACTGCCCACCAGACATTTGTCTAATTTTCGCAGCATTATTTATAATTTGATCAATCCCAACTAGAGAGAAATTAAAAGTCATGTATTCAACAATAGGACGATTACCTGTCATTGTAGAACCAATCGCAATACCTGCAAAACCAAGTTCTGCAATAGGTGTATCAATAACACGTTTTGCACCAAACTCGTCTAACATTCCTTTTGAGGCCTTGTAAGCTCCATTATATTCTGCAACTTCTTCACCCATTAAGTAAATGCTTTCATCTCTGCGCATTTCTTCACTCATGGCTTCGCAAATCGCTTCTCTAAATTGAATTGTCTTCATCTATTCCTTTTTTAACGAATAACAAAAGTAATAATTATTGATAATACTATCACATAAAAATAGACACGAAAGTAGAAATCAAATAAAGTAAATACCTCATACAGATTTTTTTCTTCGGAAATGAGCCCAACTAGATAAATTCATCTGTCATATTTTTGCATATTTAATGAAATAAGACCTCAAAACTTATCATATTAATAGTGAAAGGAGATAAAATCAAATTTTCACAAAATTTTATTATGCATGCATAGTAAAATTTGAAATTTTATAATTATCTTCGTCACCTTAAAATTTTTAAACTAAAACAACTCAAATGAAAAAAAATATACTCTTAGTATGTATTGCTTTATTCTTAATGACTAAAGGCTTTGCTCAAGACAAAAAAGTAGCAGTAGTTGGTTTTTACACCGATAAAATAATAAGTTTCAGTGACCTTAATATTGGAAGCGAAGAGCTTATTGCAAGTGTTTTAAAGCTAAGAGATAATCCAGATTTTGATTTAACACCTATACTAGAACAATTTCATGAAGAGTTCTTTAGTACTTATGCTAAGAAATTCCCTTTTGAATTACTCCCTGAAGAAGACGTTACTACAAATCCAGATTATATTGCTTTTACACCTAAGTATGATAAAGATGAAGACGAATTAAAACGCTTTGTTGTTTATGATGGATATAAATATATCCATGAAGGTTTTATGGGTAAAGACAATGAAGTAGCAACTGCAAAATTATTTAGTGATAAAGCAGATGGCGTGATGTTTGTAGAAATTCATTTTGCATTGCAAAAAGGATTTGGTATTGGAGGAACAGCAACTGTAAAAATGAGAGCTTATGCTAGAATTGCACTTTATGACAAGAACGGAAAGAAAATTTTTGCAATTAAAGAAGGTGAAAACTCTAAAAAAACATCTGTTATGGTAGGTGGAATACCAGTTATGAAAACAGAAAAAATATTACCAATGTGTGAAAGCGCATTAAAACAATTGATGAAAGACTTAGAAAAACGTCTTCCAAAAATTATCAAGAAAGCAGATAAACTATAATAAATATACACTCAAAATAATTCGATATGAAAATATTAGTATGTATTAGCCACGTACCTGATACGACTTCAAAAATTAATTTCACTGATGGCGACACAAAATTTGACACCAATGGTGTACAGTTTGTGATCAACCCAAACGATGAGTTTGGCTTAACTCGTGCTATGTGGTTTAAAGAAAAACAAGGTGCTCAAGTCACTGTTGTTAATGTTGGTGGACCAGAAACTGAGCCTACACTTCGTAAAGCTTTAGCAATTGGAGCAGATGCCGCAATTAGAGTAAACACTGAAGCCAAAGATGGTTTTCAAGTTGCTAAAGAATTAGCAAACGTTGTAAATGATGGTGGGTTTGATTTAGTAATTGCTGGTCGTGAATCTATTGATTATAACGGCGCAATGGTTCCTGGTATGTTAGCATCTTTAACAAATGCAAATTTTGTAACTAACTGCATTAGTTTAGATGTTGATGGCACAAATGCTACTGCAATACGTGAAATTGATGGTGGTAAAGAAACTGTTGCTACGAGTTTACCTTTAGTAATTGGTGGACAAAAAGGTTTGGTTGAAGAAAGTGATCTTCGTATTCCTAATATGAGAGGAATTATGATGGCTCGTAAAAAACCTTTATCTGTTGTTGAACCTACTAATGCAAGTGCTGAAACTAATTCAGTGAAATTTGTAAAACCTGCTCCAAAAGGTGCAGTAACTCTAGTAGATGCAGATAATATTGATGAATTAATCAACTTACTTCACAACGAAGCTAAAGCGATTTAATTAACCTTTTAAAAGAAAAAACATGTCAGTTTTAGTATATACAGAATCAGAACAAGGAAAATTTAAAAAAACAGCTTTTGAAGTTGCGTCTTATGCAAAAGCGGTTGCAGACCAAATGGGAACAACAGTTACTGCAATTACAATTAATGCAGGAGACACTTCAGAGTTAGGAAACTACGGTGTAGATAAAGTCTTAAATGTTAGCAATAGTGATTTAGATAAATTTAGCGCTAATGCCTACGCAAGTGCAATATCTCAAGCCGCTAAACAAGAAGACGCAAAAGTAGTTATTGTTAGTTCAAGTGCAGATAGTAAATATTTAGCACCAATCGTTGCTATAGGTTTAGAAGCTGGTTACGCATCAAATGTTGTAGAAGCACCTTCAAGCACATCACCTTTCACGGTAAAGCGTACAGCGTTTACAAATAAAGCATTTAACATGACTACAATTGATACAGAATCAAAAGTAGTTGGTGTATCTCAAAACTCATTTGGTTTAGTAGAATCTAATGGAAGTGCGTCTTCGGAAGATTTTTCACCTTCAATACCAAGTATAGGAGTTACAGTACAATCTGTAGATAAAGCAACAGACAAAGTATCTATTGCAGATGCTGAAATTGTAGTCTCTGCAGGTCGTGGAATGAAAGGTCCAGAAAATTGGGGAATGATAGAAGAGCTCGCTGATGTTCTTGGAGCAGCGACAGCATGTTCTAAACCGGTATCAGATTTAGGATGGAGACCTCACAGTGAACACGTTGGGCAAACAGGAAAACCTGTAGCTTCAAACTTGTATATCGCTATCGGGATTTCTGGAGCTATACAGCATTTAGCAGGTATTAACTCTTGTAAAGTAAAAGTTGTCATCAATACAGATCCTGAAGCGCCTTTCTTTAAAGCTGCAGACTATGGTGTTGTTGGTGACGCATTTGAGGTTGTGCCAGCATTGATTGAAAAATTAAAAGCTTTTAAAGCTCAAAACGCTTAATTTTTTCTAAATTGTAAATAGATAAGGGCTGTTTTGATTTGGTTCTTTAAACATAAATCTGCATTTTGCAGTTGTTAAAGTCCAAATTAAAACAGTTCTTTACGTTTTATAAATTATGAGTCTAGTTAAATTAAACATTAAAGGAATTTCATATAGCCAAACTCAAAATGGCGCGTATGCTCTAATTCTGAATGAAGTAGATGGTGATCGTAAATTACCAATCGTTATTGGCGCCTTTGAAGCTCAATCCATAGCTATTGCTCTAGAAAAAGAAATTAGACCTCCAAGACCACTTACCCACGATTTATTTAAAAATTTTGCAGATCGTTTTGATATTGTTGTCAAACAAGTCATCATTCATAAATTAGTTGATGGTGTGTTTTACTCAAGCTTAATTTGTGAACGCGATAAGATTGAAGAAATAATAGATGCAAGAACGAGTGATGCTATAGCTTTAGCATTACGCTTTAAAGCACCAATATTTACATATAAAAACATCTTAGACAAAGCTGGCATCTACCTTAAAGTCAACCCTAAAAAGGATGGCGAAGAACAAGATCAAGATTCTATTCTTGTAGATGATATGATTGTTGAAGAGATAGAAGCGAATATCCAAGAAAATTATTTGGGTAAATCACTCGAAGAGTTACATCTACTTTTAGATGAAGCTGTCAACAATGAAGACTACGAAAAAGCAGCTAAAATACGAGACGAAATTGACAAACGATAACAAATTCTTATGTAACGAGCATGTTCAAAATTTTAACATCAAAGAAAATGATTAAAAGCGAACAGCATGTGACCATTAAGAAAATAAATATAAACACATGAAACATTTTCTACTAGCTATTACAGCTATTTTTTTTGGTATTACACTGACCTTTGGTCAAGACTTAGAAAAAAACTGGCAATTTGAAGCTGTAAAAAATGATTCGGGAGTTTCGTTATATACTATTCAAGCATCAGATGAATTTCAATTAAAAGATGGCGAATTCAACTATGCGATAAAAGCCATTGATACTTTAGGTGATTTTTCTGGAAACTATATGTTTCAGAATAACTTATTAGTACTCTATTATGATGTTCCTTCAGAAAAAATTGAACGTTATAAAATTTCCGAATTAACAGATTCTACACTTGTCTTCTCTAATAAATTAAAACATTTTAGTTTTAAAACTGTTACAGAAGTTGCTGCAATAACTACAATTGATGAAGACCTCACTGGAAGTATTGTGCCAAGTCAAGGCTTCTCTTTTAATAGTTTATGGAGAGGTATCTTAGGAATGATGACCTTAATATGTATAGCCTTTTTATTTAGTAGTAATCGTAAAGCTATCAAGTGGAAAACAGTTGCGATAGGTATAGCTCTTCAACTTATTATAGCCGTTGGTGTTTTAAAAGTAGATTTTGTAAAAGTTATTTTTGAATGGATTGGTCAAAGATTTATTGATTTACTAGGCTTTACACAAGCCGGAAGTGAATTTCTATTCGGTGGCATGCTAAATGTAGAATCTTTCGGGTTTATTTTCGCGTTTCAAGTACTTCCAACTATTATATTCTTTTCTGCGCTAACCTCTGTATTATTCTACTTAGGATTGATTCAAAAAGTAGTAAAAGGAATGGGATGGTTATTATCTAAAGCTTTAGGAATTTCGGGAGCAGAAAGTTTAAGTGTTGCAGGTAATATTTTCTTAGGTCAAACAGAAGCACCTTTATTGATTAAGGCATATTTAGAAAAAATGAATAAGTCTGAAATCCTTCTAGTTATGATTGGAGGCATGGCAACTGTTGCAGGTGCTGTTCTTGCTGCATATATTGGATTTCTAGGTGGCGAAGATGAAGCCTTACAATTATTCTATGCAAAGCATTTATTAGCAGCTTCGGTTATGGCAGCTCCTGGAGCTATTGTGATTTCTAAAATATTGTTTCCTCAAACTGAGGAGATCAATACAGATGTTCACGTATCTCAAGAAAAAATTGGATCAAACATATTAGAAGCTATTGCTAACGGAACTACAGAAGGTTTAAGACTTGCAGTTAATGTTGGTGCTATGCTTTTAGTATTTGTAGCATTTATTGCTATGATTAATGGTCTCCTAGGATGGGTTGGAGATATTACAACTTTAAACAGTTGGGTTGCTGGAAATACACCTTATCAAAGTCTTTCACTAGAACTTATTCTTGGTTATATATTTGCGCCATTGATGTGGCTTATTGGTATTGCTTCAGAAGACATGGCGCTTATGGGACAACTCTTAGGTATCAAATTAGCAGCTAGTGAATTCATAGGATATATTCAATTAGCAGAATTAAAAAATGTTGCAAACGCAACACACTTAAAATACGAGAAATCAATTATTATGGCAACCTACATGCTTTGTGGCTTTGCTAATTTCGCATCTATTGGTATTCAAATTGGAGGTATTGGGTCTTTAGCTCCAGGACAACGTAAGCAGTTATCTAAATTTGGAATGAAAGCTTTAATTGGAGGAACTTTAGCATCGTTAATTTCGGCAACTATTGCTGGGATGATAATAGGATAACAAATACATAACACAATGAAAAAAAGACTTATTATTATAATCGCATTAGCATTTTTAAATGTTATGTCAGCTCAAACAGTTGTTGATATTGAATTCACAAAAGATAAAGTTGTTGTACTTAATGGTACAAAACTAGGTCCTAACACGTCATTTGATGAGGTAAAAGAAATTCTAGGAACACCTGTTGTTTATAAATCATATCGCAGTGGCAAAACCAATTATCACTACGAAGAACTTGGTATGTCATTCCATACCGTTGATGACAAATTACTTTTTATTGGATTAAATTTCAACTGGGATGGAGACGAAACATTTCCTAAAACACTTTATACAGGTACTTTTAAGTTTGGTGACGTAACGATTGACAACACATCTGACAATTCATTCATAGACAAGATTGAGATGGTTACAATCATGTCTGTTATGCCAGGTTTATACATGTCTAACCCAAAAGTGGAATCTACACCAGTTATTATAGGTTTTAAAGATAACTTAGTAACTCAAATTGGTTTTGAGTTTCACTAACCAAAAACAAATACATAGTTAATAACTTTTAATATTATAAAGGGTTGAAATCGTAAAGATTCAACCCTTATTTTTATTTTTATTTTCTGAAAATTAGAAGTACAACTTAAAAAATATTCTCGCTTTCGCGGGAAATACTATGAAACAATATCACGACTTAGTAAGGCACGTTTTAGAACAAGGAAACGAAAAAGGAGATCGCACAGGAACAGGCACAAAAAGTGTATTTGGTCATCAAATGCGTTTTGATTTGAGTGAAGGTTTCCCCATGGTAACGACTAAAAAATTACACCTAAAATCTATCATTTATGAATTGCTTTGGTTTTTAAAAGGTGATACTAATATTAAGTACCTAACAGAAAATGGTGTTAAAATTTGGAACTCTTGGGCAGATGAAAATGGAGATTTAGGTCCTGTTTACGGTCATCAATGGCGTAATTGGAACAATGATGAGATTGACCAGATAAAAGATGTTATTGACACACTTAAAAATAATCCAAATAGTCGTCGTATGATGGTGTCTGCTTGGAATCCATCTGTAATGCCAGATACGTCAAAATCATTTGATGAAAATGTAGCCAACGGCAAAGCTGCTTTACCACCTTGTCATGCCTTTTTTCAATTTTATGTTGCAGACGGGAAATTATCTTGCCAATTATACCAACGTAGTGCAGATATCTTTTTAGGCGTGCCTTTTAATATTGGTTCATATGCATTATTTACGATGATGATGGCGCAAGTTTGTGGTTATGAAGCTGGAGAATTTATCCACACTTTTGGAGATGCTCATATTTACAGTAATCATTTTGAGCAACTAGAATTACAACTCTCTAGAGATCTTAGACCATTGCCTAAAATGAAACTGAATCCTGATATAAAAGATATTTTCGATTTTAAATTTGAAGATTTCACTTTAGAGGATTACAATCCACATCCACATATTAAAGGCGCAGTTGCTGTTTAAAATAAAATCATGAAACACCTTATTCTTAGTATCTGCATGTTATGTAGTATATCCTTTTATGCTCAAGAAAAAACGTTAAGTCAATCTACATTAGATTCTTTGTCAGACAAAAGTGATTCAAAAGTATTGCAGGTCATCGAAAACGCACCTGTTTACAAAGGTTGTGAAAAAGCAGACGGTAATACAAATAAGAAAAAGTGTATGTCTCAAAAAATTGCGAGGCTTTTTCATAAGGAATTTAATACAACACTTCCAAAAGATTCAAAAACCGAGTCAGGTCTTAAGCGTATAGTCGTCATTTTTAAGGTTGGGAAAGAAGGTAACGTTATAGACATCGATGCAAACACAGAAGATGAATACTTAAGAAATGAAGCCATACGTGTTGCCCAAATGATTCCGCAAATGACACCAGGATTTCAAAGAGGCAAACCTGTTATTGTACCTTATGCGCTTCCATTACGAATAGAAATGATTAATGCCAAAGATGAAGACTCAAAATATCCTGTGTATAAAGGTTGTCAAAAAAAATCGACTAATACAGCCTTAGAAGAATGTTCAAAACTTAAAATAATGAACTTCATCAAAATGAGTTTTGATACCGAAATGGCAAGTCTTGTGTTACCATTAGAAAAGTCTACTCAATTTTTACTAGAATTTACTATTAACAAAAAAGGAAAAGTAGAAACAGTAAATGCCAAAGCTAATCATAAAGCCATTGCTATTGAGGCGATCAAAATAGCCAAACGCCTTCCAAAATTCAAAGCACCCGGAACACTCAATGGCAAACCTGTTGACACACCATTCAAATTATTAATGACTGTTTATTTTTAATAAAAATTTACTATGAAAGCATTTTGCACACTTATTTTCACACTTATTTTAACTATGTCTTACGCTCAAGACAGTATTTCTAAATCTGAATTGCCAGTAAAATTAATTGAGCAAGATGAAAAACACAAAGTAGTACCTTTTAACACCATAGAAAAAGTCCCTGTGTATTTAGGTTGTGAAGAAGAATCTTCCAATCAAAAGCTCAAAAAGTGTATGAGCGATAAAATAGCAGCATTTGTGTCAAAAAAATTTAATAAAAGATTGGCTGGCTCGTTAAACTTACCTGAGGGAAAAGTAAGAATAAATGTCCTATTCAAAATTGACATCAATGGCAAAGTTGGAAATATATTGGTTAGAGCACCTCATCCTAAACTTGAAGCAGAAGCAAGAAGAGTAATCTCTAAAATTCCAGATATGATAAAGCCAGGAATGCAAGATGGTGAAGCTGTAGTTGTACCCTATTCTCTTCCAATTCTTTTTACTGTAAAGAACCGTCTTAAAAAGCGAAATTAGAAAAGACAGTTTTAAAAGTGAAACTAATCTTTAGTTAGTTTTCTAAACCCCCTTATCTTTTACCTTCACTGCATCACAGACAGTTTTTCCTTATTGCTTTTCATATTTCAGAAGAAAAAATAATTACAGCGTTTCAATGAAAATGAGTAACTTTACAAGTAACATTATTCTGCTTTTTTTCTGCGGAAATGTGACACAAACATCAAATTATGTTCGGAAAAAAGAAAACCAAACCAAGTATAGATCAAGAGCAATTAGCATTAATTAAATATGCCGAAAAACGTATCAAACAAAAGAAGCGTGTGTATGTGCATTTTGTCGTGTTCTTAATTGGAGCTGTATTTTTAATCTTAGCAAATACGGTTTTAGGTATTGGGAAAGATGTTACGATTGCTGGACTTAACTGGTTTGTCATTGCCATTGTCTTATGGTTAGCATTTTTTATCTACCATTTTATTAGCGTGTTTATCACTCATAAATTTATGGGTAAAGATTGGGAAGACCAGCAACGAGAATCACTAGTAGCCAAACAACAAGATCGTATAGAAAAATTAAAACAACAGTTTTTAAAAGAAGAAACTTTGATTGCCAAATCACAAGCTTATAATGAAACCTTAGAATCTATTTCACCTCAACAAAAAAAAAAATCTGAGTTAACGATTATTGTTGCAGCTGGAGAACATAATGCTATTGGGAAAGACAATGATTTAATTTGGCATTTAAGTGATGACCTTAAACGTTTTAAATCACTAACTAATGGTCACCATATAATAATGGGACGTAAGACGTTTGAAAGTTTCCCAAAGCCCTTACCAAATCGCACACACATTGTTATCACACGTCAAGACAATTACAAAGCGCCTGATGGTGTTATCATTGTAAATACTATGAACGATGCTTTAGATGCTGCCCGTAAAGACAAGCAACCATTTATTATTGGTGGTGGAGAAATTTACAAACAAGCGATGAGTTTTGTTGATAGAATTGAAATTACCCGTGTACATCATAGTTTCCCAGATGCTGATACATTTTTCCCTGAGATTGATTTATCTGTTTGGAAAGAAACGAACAGGAAAGAACATGCTAAAGATGAGAAGCATGAATTTTCATTTACGTTTTTAACTTACGAGAGGAAAGTTTAATGTCTTCGGAAGAAGAAACAGATTATATGAAACGCTTTTTATTTGTTATCTCAGTCTTATTTTTCATCCTATTTACCACAACATCCTATTCCCAAAACACTTCTAACGATGAAGAATCATCTGGTCTTCAATTCAAATCTCTAACGCATGCTATTGGATTTTATAACCTTGAAAAACTAAAAGGTAAAACAGGCCTTTCAGTTTCCTTTCAAGCAACGTTTGAAATTAACGACCATTTATTAGCCTCTAGTTTTGCCGTTGGTTTTGGTGTTTCAAACGAAGACGACATTCTAAAAAATCTTATTCACTCTTTTGTTGATATTAACGTTTTATATGGTCGTGAATTTGAAATCTTAGATAATCTGTATGTTGATATATTTACAGGAGTTGGTTACCTTGAACAAACAAAACTTAAAAACAACAATCAAGGTGTTAGCTTAAACATTCCTGTAAGAGCTAAATTAATGTTTGCTGTGTCAAACCGAATTAAGCTTGGAGCATTATCTCAATTTAATTTTAATTCAAAAAATGAGATTTCTATGTACCAGTTTTTTGTTCAAATTGAATTATAAAGCAACCTTTTCCTCTTTTTTAGCGTCTATATACATAGAGACTAAATAGTTTTTGAAAGCGCATACAATTAACGCATTGTAACGCTTTCTGTGTTTAGTCGTCATACTTACAACTAATCAATCAAAAATCAAGTTCTTATGAGTACGCTAAAAATCAACAATCTTTCAAAAACGTATGCTAATGGTGTAAAAGCCTTAGATAATATTAGTCTAGAATTAGAAAACGGAATGTTTGGGCTATTAGGTCCAAATGGCGCTGGGAAATCGTCTTTAATGCGAACACTAGCTACACTGCAAGAAGCTGATTCTGGCACTGCAACTTTAGACGATATAGACGTTTTAAATCAACCTGCAGAATTACGCAAAGTATTAGGCTATTTGCCTCAAGAATTTGGTGTCTATCCTCGTATTACTGCAGAGCAATTATTAACGCATTTAGCCATTTTAAAAGGTATTACAAACAAAACTGAACGCAAAGAACTCGTAAAGTACTTACTAGACAAAGTCAACCTTTACGATAAGCGTAATAAGTCTGTTAAAGGGTTTTCTGGCGGAATGAAACAACGTGTCGGTATTGCACAAGCACTCATTGGAAATCCCAAATTAATTATCGTAGACGAACCAACAGCAGGACTAGATCCTGGTGAGCGTAATCGTTTTTATAATTTGCTCGCAGATGTTGGTAAAGACGTCATCGTTATTCTATCAACACATATTGTTGATGATGTTAGAGAACTGTGTACTAAAATGGCCATCATGAATTTAGGCGAAATTGTCTATCATGGTTCTCCACAAACAGCAATAGAAGACTTAAATAATAAGGTGTTTAAAAAAATAGTTAGCAGAGATGAACTTCAAAATTATGCTAACGAGTATAAAGTTATTTCAAATAAAATGGTAGGTGGACAACCGCTTATACATGTATTTAGTGAAGCACATCCGCAAAATGGATTTGAGCCAGTTGCTCCAGGTTTAGAGGATGTTTTCTTTTCTAAAATCAACACGTCTAACGTACTTGTATAATCCTAAAAACCATTTTAATCATGTTTAAAACATTCTTTTTATCGGAATTAAAATATACCCTTAGGCAACCTATGGTGTATATTTTCATATTTATTTTAGCACTAATGGAGTTCTTTGCAACCGTTAGTGATAATGTACAGGTTGGTGGCGCCATTGGTAATGTCTACCGAAACTCGCCTTACACACTCACATTACATGTTTCTATATTTTGCATTTTCAGTCTTTTAATGGCTGCTGCATTTTTTAACAATGCTGCCTTACGAGATCATAATAATGAGTTTAATGAAATTTTATTCACAACACCATTAAGCAAGCCTGGTTACTTTTTTGGACGCTTTTTTGGTGCTTTATTGGTATCTACATTTCCACTACTTGGCGTTTTTATTGGTATGCTTTTAGGTACGTATTTGAATTCTGTTTTTGGATGGATGGATACCTCTCGATTTGGTGATTTCTATTTTGAAACCTTCTTAAATAATTACCTGCTATTCATTCTACCAAATATGTTTTTGGCAGGCACAGTGATCTTTGCCATGGCTAATAAATGGAAGAGCACAGTGATTTCATTTGTTGGTGGCTTAGTAATTATTGTAGCTTATATTGTTTCTGGCTCGTTAATGTCTGATGTAGATAATGAAACCATTGCTGGCTTGTCTGATGTTTTCGGAATAAACACCTACTCTATTGAAACTAAATACTTTACACCTTCAGAAAAAAACACAATAAGTCCTGGATTTTCAGGTCTCTTATTTTGGAATAGATTGATTTGGACTGGTGTTGGAATCATAATTCTAACACTATCTTATTTTAGCTTCTCTTTCAAAAAGAAGAATAAAAAAGTAAAGAAAGAAAAGGTAAAGGCTTTAAAAGAAGAGACGATCTTTTCTCTTCCAAAGTTAAATCCAACATATAATGCTTCAACCAACTGGATTCAATTTAAAAGCTTTTTCTATACTAACTTTTTGAGCATTATTAAGAGTGTAACATTTAAAATATTATTCTTGTTTTGTATTATTATTCTCGTTGCAGATTTAAGTGGTGGCTTTGAATATTTCGGATTACAATCCTACCCATTAACCTACAAATTGATTGATTCTATAAAAGACAATACCGATATTTTTATAATTATTATAGTGGTATTCTTTAGTGGAGAATTAATTTGGAGAGATAGAGATTCTAAGATTAATGAGGTCATAGATGCTACTGCACATACATCTTTTATATCAATGGCTGCAAAAGCGTTGTCGTTAGTAAGTATTGCTTCTATTATAAATCTATTCTTTCTAGGCATTGGCGTTATTTATCAATTACTTCATGGTTTTACGCGTATAGAAATTGATGTATACCTTTTAGATTTTTTCTATGACAACCTTCCTCTATTTATTGCTTTTGGTGGTATAACGATACTCATACAAGTGCTTTCTAGCAACAAATATATTGGCTATTTCATATCAATATTAGTGCTACTCATTTGGGAAATCGTATTAAGTATATTAGACATTAGCTCTAACATGCTTGACGTCGCTGGTGGTGGTGCTGTTTATTATTCTGATATGAATAGTTTTGGACCTGGTGTTAAAAGCGCACTTTGGTTTAATTTGTATTGGGTTTTATTTACAGTTTTAGGATTACTAATTGCAGGTGCATTATGGAATCGTGGTTCAAAAAGTTCACTCTTAAGTCGCATAAAAACAGCTCAAAAAGAAGTCCCTAAAAGTTATAGAGGTATTATAGCCTTAACTTTTGTCGTATGGCTTGGTGTAGCTGGATTTGTATATTATAATACGCAAGTATTAAATCCATATCGATCTAATGATACTACTGAGAAACTCATGGCAGCGTTTGAGAAAAAATACAGCAAGTATAGAGATGCTGTTCATCCAAAAGTTACAGATGCTAAATACTATATAGACATATATCCTAACAAACGAGATATTCATGTTAAAGCAGATATTGAATTAACTAATGAGTCTAATACAGCTATTGATTCACTTCACTTTTTTAATGGTGAAGGTTGGGACACAAAATTAAATATACCAAATGCAAAATCTGTTTATAAAGACTCAACGTATTTATATACTATTTATAAACTGAGTCCAGCTTTACAGCCAGGTGAAAAAATGACCATAAAGTTAGATAACAAATTCATTACTCAAGGTTTTCAAAATGGCACTGGATCTACTATGATTGTTAAAAATGGAACGTTCTTTAATAATGGTGAGATTTTACCAACTATGGGTTATAATGAAGCCTATGAAATTAGTGATAAGAATACACGTAAAAAATATGACTTAGAACCAAAAGAGCGAACGCCTGAGTTAACATCAGAAATTTCAGAATTACATAATAGAAATTACCTAAACAATGGTCAATCTGATTTTATAAACGTAGAAACAGTTATATCTACTATTAAAAGTCAAACAGCCATAGCACCAGGATCTTTAATTAAGAAATGGGAAGAGAATGACAGAAGCTATTATCACTATAAAACAGATACGCCTTCATTGAATTTCTATTCTTTTATGTCTGCAGATTATGAAATAAAAAAACGCAAATGGAATGGCATTGACATTGAAGTCTATTATGATGAAAAACATCCTGAAAATGTAGATATGATGCTTGACGCTGTAGAGCGTTCTCTAGCGTATTACACCAAAAATTTTGGACCCTATTTTCATAAGCAATGTCGTATAATAGAGTTCCCTCGTTATGCCTCTTTTGCACAAGCATTTCCTGGCACTATGCCGTATTCTGAAGCGATAGGTTTTGTTATAAACCTAGAAGACGAAACCGAAAATAACGTTGTAGATGCAGTGATTGCTCACGAAATGGGTCACCAATGGTGGGCACATCAAGTGATTGGTGCCAATATGCAAGGTGGTACTATGCTGAGTGAAAGTTTCTCTGAATATTCATCCTTAATGACGTTGAAGAGTATTAATAAAAACCCTATGAAAATGAGGGAGTTTCTAAAATACAATCATGATCGCTATTTGAGAGGGAGAAGTGGTGAACGATTAAAAGAATTGCCATTATATAAAGTAGAAAACCAAGGCTATATTCACTACGGAAAAGGGAGTGCTATACTATTTGCGCTTCAAGATTATATCGGTGAAGACAAAGTAAATTTAGCAATGAAAGGCTTTCTAGAAGAATACCGTTACAAAAAGCCACCATATCCAACTTCTTTAGATTTTCTAAGACATTTAGAACCACAAGTTCCTGATTCTTTAAATTACATAATTACAGATTGGTTTAAAGAAATCACTTTGTACGATAATCGTCTCAAAGAAGCTAATTACAAAATTTTAGACAATGGCAAATATGAAGTTACTCTAGAAATTGAAAGCTCTAAAATAAAATCAGATAGTCTAGGTAATGAAACAAAAACGGCTATTAATGATTGGATTGATATAGGTTTCTTTATGGATGATTCCGAAGAAAACTTATATAAGCAAAAGCGATTGAAGTTCAACAAAGAAAAATCGACGATTACGGTACAATTAGATTCATTACCAGTAAAAGCAGCAATTGATCCAAGGCATATTTTAATTGATCGTGTATACAATGATAATATTAAAAGTCTAAGTTTAGACGAGTAAGCCTATTGATATTCATATAAAACACCCTATCTGTAAATTAGCTAGGGTGTTTTTGTTTTAATAATTACTAATTTTGCAGTATGATCAAATCCTTACAACTACGCATTAATTTACATGAGGAAGCAAAACCAAATGGGTTGCTTTATAAAGCAGCTTATGATTTGGATGTAAAATCTTCTGAAATTTCTGGGATTAAAATTCTTAGAAAATCTATTGATGCTCGTAAGTCTCGCATTATGTTTAATTATAAGGTCGAGGTTTATATAAATGAACCAATGCCTGAAAATTCTGCTTACAATTTTGATTATAAAGATGTTTCTAATGCAAAACCAATCCATATTATCGGTTTTGGTCCTGCAGGAATGTGGGCAGCGTTGCGTTGTATAGAACTTGGATTTAAACCCATTGTTTTAGAACGTGGTAAAAACGTGCAAGATAGACGACGTGATATCAAAGCTATTAATCAAGATCATATTGTAAATGATGATTCCAATTATTGCTTTGGAGAAGGTGGTGCTGGCACATATAGCGATGGAAAATTATATACTAGAAGTCTCAAGCGTGGTGATGTAAGAAAGATCTTTGAAAACTTAGTATTTCATGGCGCTACAGATCAAATTCTAGTAGATGCACATCCACATATTGGGACAAATAAGCTTCCAAAAGTGGTGAAGAATATCCGTGAAACTATTTTAAAATTTGGTGGAGAAGTACATTTTGAAACACGTGTTATAGATTTCAATGTTAAAAACAATGAAATTAAATCTATAAACCTTCATAACGGAGACGAGTTAGAGGTTGACAAAGTGATTTTAGCAACGGGACATTCTGCTCGTGATATTTATTACTTATTAAACGAGAAAAACATTCAGTTACAAGCCAAATCATTTGCCATGGGAGTTCGTGTTGAACACCCTCAACAAATTATTGATGGTATACAATACCATTGCAAAGGAGAAGAGCGTGATGAGTTATTACCAGCTGCGTCTTACAGCTTAGTAAATCAAGTTAACGATAGAGGCGTGTATTCGTTTTGTATGTGTCCTGGCGGATTTATAGTTCCTGCAGCAACGACTGAAGGAGAAGTCGTTGTTAATGGTATGTCACCATCTAAGCGTAATAATGAGTTCGCTAATTCTGGTATTGTAGTAGAAATAAATGCCGAAAAAGATCTTTATAAATATGAACAACATGGGGCTTTGAAAGGTTTAGAATATCAAAAAGATTTAGAGCGTTTGGCTTTCACCGCTGGTGGAAGATCACAAACGGCACCTGCGCAACGACTCACAGATTTTGTAGAAGGTAAATTATCTACAGATCTAAATCCTACCTCCTACCAACCAGGATTAAAATCTGCTCCTATGCATTCCTTATTACCAAAATTAATTGGTGGTTCTCTTCGGAAGGGTTTTAAAGCCTTCGGAGAAAAAATGTATGGTTATTATACTGCTGAGGCTAATATTATAGGTGTAGAATCTAGAACCTCATCACCTGTAAACATTCCAAGAAATGAAAATTTAGCGCATCCCGAAATATCTAATCTTTTTCCTTGTGGAGAAGGTGGCGGTTATGCTGGTGGAATTGTTTCTGCAGCAATGGATGGCGAACGATGTGCAGAAGCTGCATGTCTTTAATTTCTCTACAGAAATAGGCAGTTTTCAGTAAAAAAATTATCCTTATTTTTGTGGCTTAAAATTGATTATAATGAACGCATATATATTTCCAGGTCAAGGTGCTCAATTCTCAGGAATGGGTCTTGATTTATACGAAAACTCACCATTAGCTCAAGAATTATTTGAAAAAGCTAATGATATTTTAGGTTTCCACATCACAGACATCATGTTTGAAGGTTCTAAAGAGGACTTAAAAGAAACTAAAGTAACTCAGCCTGCTATATTTTTACACTCAGTTATATTAGCAAAAACCTTAGGAGATAGCTTTAAACCAGATATGGTTGCTGGTCATTCACTAGGTGAATTTTCTGCACTAGTTGCAGCTGGATCATTGACTTTTGAAGACGGTTTAAAACTTGTCTCTCAACGCGCTCAAGCCATGCAAAAAGCTTGTGAATTACAACCAAGTACTATGGCTGCTGTGTTAGGATTAGATGATGATATCGTAGAAAAAATTTGCGCAACTACAGAAGGTGTTGTTGTTGCTGCAAATTACAACTGTCCAGGACAATTAGTTATTTCTGGAGATGTTGATGCGATACATAGAGCTTGCGAAACATTGAAAGAAGAAGGCGCGCGTCGCGCATTAGTACTTCCTGTTGGAGGCGCTTTTCATTCGCCTTTAATGGAGCCAGCACGAGAAGAACTAGCTGCAGCTATTGAGAATACAACATTTAGCAAACCTAATTGCCCAATATATCAAAACGTAACAGCATCTGCAATTACAGATGAAAATGAAATTAAAGCAAATTTAATATTGCAATTAACTGCTCCAGTACGTTGGACACAATCTGTAAAGCAAATGATTACAGATGGTGCATCACACTTTACAGAAGTTGGACCAGGAAAAGTACTTCAAGGTCTGGTTAAAAAAATCAATAGAGAAACAGAAACTGCTTCAGCAACTTTAGAATCTAACGCATAGTTTACATGAAATTATCTAGAAATGCAGGTGTTATTCTGCTCATTATTTTCAATATCGCTATTGATCAAATTTCAAAAATCATAGTAAGAGGCTCCATTGATCCAAGTGAACGAATTAAAGTTATTGGTGATTTTTTCCAAATGATGAATGTAGAAAACACTGGTGCTTTTTTAGGTATGGGAAGTGATATGAATCCTACTTTAAAATTAATATTCCTTCTTATCTTACCAGTGGGTGTATTAGGATACTTAGTCTATTATATTATTACAAATAAAGATTTAGACAGACTTAGTCTAATAGCACTAGCATGTATTGCTGGTGGAGGAATTGCAAATGTCTTTGATAGAATAGCGTTTGGGTCTGTTACAGATTTCCTTTATTTACATATCAACGACACTCTAAGAACTGGTATTTTTAATGTTGCAGACATGTCGGTTACTTTTGGAATGATTGTGTTATTATTCACCACCTTTTTTGCGAATAAAAATAAACAAACAGCATAAAAAAAATGGCTTCATAATTGAAGAGGTTTTTAGTTTTATCTAATCATATCCTATTTTCAATTTACAATTCACTTTTATAAATCTTTCCCTCTTTCATTACAAAAATCACGTTTTCCATAGTAGATATGTTTTTTGTAGGATCTTCATCTATTGCAATTATATCTGCAATAAACCCTTCTTTAATTTGACCTAGTTTGCTTTCCATGTCTAGCAACTTTGCATTGGTTACTGTAGCACTTTGTATAGAAAACATTGGCGACCATCCAGCATCAACCATAAAGCGAAATTCTTTAGCATTTTCCCCATGAGGAAACACACCAGCATCAGTACCAAATGCAATTGGGACACCTTCACTAATCACCATTTTAATGGTCTCATCTAAAACAGCCATGGTGCTTGTTATTTTAGGAAGAATCACAGCTGGATAATAGTTAGGGATTTTTGCTTTTTCTTCTACATAACGTCCTGCAGATAATGTTGGTACCATATAACAATTGTACTGTTTCATTAATGTCGCAACTTCTTTATCCATAAATGACCCATGTTCTATCGTTTGAACACCAGCTACTACTGCACGTTTCATTCCTTCTTTTCCGTGAGCATGAGCAGCGACAACCATTCCATATTCTTTAGCCGTTTTCACAATCTCATTAACTTCCTCTTGAGTAAATTGTGCGTTTGCACCATTTTTAGCCACACTTAAAACACCACCTGTAGCTGTAATTTTAATGAGGTCTGCACCATTTTTATAACGTTGTCTAACTGCTTTTCTAGCATCTTCAACACTATTAATTACACCTTCAGAAGGTCCAGGATCTCCCATTAATTCTTTTCTCATTCCGTTGGTTGGATCTGCATGTCCTCCAGTAGTCCCAATTGCTTTTTCTGCAGTAAAAATTCGAGGTCCTGGGACTTTTTCTTTAGCAATAGCATTACGCAACGATACGTTTACACCACTTCCTCCAAGATCTCTTACTGTTGTAAAACCAGCCATTAATGTTTTTTTAGCAATTTCAGCAGCATTAAAGGCAACATCTGCATCATTCTTAGTAAATGTCTCTAAGTATCTGCTTGGACTTGTTTCGCTTTCAATATGAACATGCATATCTATAAGTCCTGGCATTACCGTTTTAGATTTGAGATCAATACTTTTATCTTCGGAAGTCTTAACTTTGACGTACCCATCTTCAATAGCTACTATCTTATTTCCAGATACTACAATCGTTTTTTCAGTTAAAATGGATCCATTTTTGGTGTCTATCACTTTTCCGCAGTGCAAATACGTATTTTGTCCAGTTACCGAGATCGTCAGTAAAAGGATTATAAATTGTAATACTCTCTTCATTATATATGGTTTATAAATTTCTAATTTTTTGTTCCCACTTCCATGCAGAACGTATAGCATCATCAAGTGATGATTTAGCTTTCCAACCTAAAATCTTGTTAGCTTTCGTAATATTTGCATAAGCAGAAATGATATCACCTTCTCGCCTTGGTGCGAATCTATAGTTTAGAGATTGGTTAGACACATTTTCAAAAGCGTTAATCACTTCTATAACCGAACTACCAACTCCTGTTCCTATATTAAAAGTTTCAAAATTTGAATCGTTTTTATCATCAAGTAATCGCTGCAAAGCAATCACATGTGCTTTTGCTAAATCCACAACGTGAATATAATCTCGAATACATGTTCCATCTGGTGTTGGATAATCATTACCAAAAACCGATAGACAGTCGCGTAATCCAACACCAGTTTGTGTTATATATGGCACTAAATTTCGTGGAATACCTATTGGCAACTCTCCTATTTTACCACTTGGATGAGCTCCAATTGGATTAAAATATCGCAATGCAATTGCATTTAAATTCTGGTTAACCTTGCATGTATCTGCTATAATCTCCTCTCCAATTTGTTTGGTGTTTCCATAAGGAGACTCCGCTGGCTTTACTGGAGCATTCTCGGTAATTGGCATTACGTCTGCTTGACCATAAACTGTACATGATGAACTAAAAATAAAGTTTGATTCTTGCAAACCAAGAACACCTTTAAGCATGTAAATAAGTGTGTTCAAATTGTTTTCGTAGTAAAGTAATGGGTTTTCAACACTTTCTCCAACAGCCTTACTTGCTGCAAAGTGAATAACACCAGAAATGCTATTATGTTTTTTGAAAAATTTTTCTACTGAGGATTTTTCCTTTAAATCTAATTTTTCAAAAATCGGCTGTTTGTTGGTAATATCAAAAATCCCATCTAAGACGGTTTTCGAAGAATTTGAAAGATCATCAATTATCACCACTTCAAAACCTTCATTTTGAAGCTCTACAACTGTATGAGAACCAATAAAACCTAGTCCACCAGTTACAAGAATTTTTTTCATATTAAGAATTAACAAAGCTTATAACGCTAGATGTTATAAACTCAATTTGTTCATCGTCTAATTCGGTGTGCATAGGTAATGATATGACCTCTTTAACCAATTGATTGGTAACTGTAAAATCGTCTTCATTATAACGTTCATCTAGATACGCTTTTTGACGATGTAAAGGAATTGGGTAATAAACACCACAAGGAATCCCTTTATCATTTAAATGCTTTACCAAAGCGTCACGATCACTATTTATAATACGTAATGTGTATTGATGAAATACATGACAATCACAACTATCGCATATACCAGAACACACATCTTTACCAGTTGGTGTAATTATATTTGTTTGCCCTTCAAATGCTTTATTATAAGCTCTTGCAGCATTTTGTCTTGCGTTGTTATATATATCTAATTTTTTCAATTTAATATCTAGAACTGCTGCTTGAATAGAATCTAATCTAGAATTCACACCCACAACATCATGATGATACCGTTGGTACATACCATGATTAACAATACCTCTTATAGTGTGTGCTAAATCATCATCATTAGTAAAAATTGCGCCTCCATCTCCATAACAACCTAAGTTTTTAGAGGGAAAAAATGAAGTTGAAGCAACATGCCCTATAGTTCCAGCTTTAGCTTTTTCACCATTTGTGTATGTGTATGTAGAACCTATTGCTTGTGCATTATCTTCTATAACAAATAAGTTATGGTCATTTGCAATTTGCATTATGGCTTCCATATTTGCGCACATACCAAATAAATGTACTGGTACGATAGCTTTCGTTTTAGGAGTAATAGCCTTCTTAATAGCGTCAATATCAATGTTAAAATTAACTGGATCTACATCAACCAAAACTGGAGTTAATTGTAAAAGCGCAATCACTTCAACAGTAGCTGCGAAAGTAAAATCTGCGGTAATAACTTCGTCTCCTGGCTTAAGACCTAATCCCATCATTGCTATTTGTAACGCATCTGTACCATTTGCACATGGTATAACATGTTTTATACCTAAATAGGATTCTAAATTTTTCTGAAATTCATGAACTTTTGGCCCATTAATGTAAGCTGTAGAATCCAAGACCTCCAAAACAGAGCTATCTACCTCTTCTTTTATTTTGCTATATTGACCTTTAAGGTCAACCATTTGAATTTTTCTCATATCAAACGAATTTACGAAATTCATTAGCATTAAGCAATGAAATTATTTCAAAGAGCAGTATTTTAGCATGAATAATAGAAATTAAGCATTGTACAATTTAGGCATCTATATACTTTCATTTTTTCTGAAGGTCATTGCTCCTTTTAATTCTAAAATTAAATTAGGCGTTGATGGTCGTAAGCAAACCTTTGATATCCTGCAAAAAAGCATTATCAAGACAGACAAAACAATATGGTTTCACTGCTCTTCTTTAGGCGAATATGAACAAGGCTTGCCTGTTTTTCAAAAACTAAGACAAGAATATTCTCAACATAAAATAATACTCAGTTTTTTCTCACCTTCAGGATATGAGATTAGAAAAAACACTCAAGTCGCAGATGTTGTTGTTTACTTACCACTAGACACAAAAGCTAATGCAAAACAATTTATAGACCTTGTGCATCCTGAATTTACCGTTTTTGTAAAATATGATATTTGGGCAAATCTACTTTTAGAACTGAAACATCAAAACAGACGCGCGATTTTGATTTCGGCAGTTTTTAGAAAAACCCAAATTTATTTTAAAGGATATGGTGCGAGGCAAAAATCAGCACTATTTGCATTTGAGCATATTTTTGTTCAGGATGACAACTCAAAAATTTCACTTAAAAACATCAACTATAATTCTGTAACAGTTTCTGGTGACACGAGATATGATCGTGTTTCAAATCAAATAGAGCAAAATAATACTCTTGATTTCATTTCAGAATTTAAAACTAATAGCACTTGTGTCGTTATTGGGAGTTCATGGGAGGAAGATGAAACGATACTCATTCCTTATATAAATGAGAATGCTTCGGAACATTTAAAATTTATAATTGCACCTCATGAAACAAACAATAATCATATTAATTCTATTCATTCAAAATTAACGACCTCTACAGTACTATTTTCTGAAAAGGATAACAAAAAACTAAATGATTATAATGTCTTTATAATTGATACGATTGGATTACTTTCAAAAATATATAGTTATGCTGATCTTGCATATGTTGGTGGTGCAATGGGCAAAACAGGTCTACATAATATATTAGAACCTTCAACATTTGGAATCCCTGTAATTATAGGTAAAAATCATAAAAAGTTTCCAGAGGCATTTGCTATGATAAAAGATGCTGGTGTCATTTCCATAAAAAATGGTAAGGATCTAGACAAAGCATTCAATACACTAATAAATTCAAATGAAGAACGTGATTTATTGGGTGCAAAAAACCTAAAATTCATTAAAAAAAACAAAGGAGCAGTAGTCCAAATCATGAATTACATACGTATATAGTGCATTGATTGAAGGTTATCATTTTTATAAATGTTAAAATTTTAACCATAAATTCAATTTAAGTTACTAATTTTGAGCATTAACAATAATTAACACTAAAACTATTACAATGAAAAAATTGATTTTAAACATCGCATTAGTATTGGCACTTGTAGTGTCTGTATCGTCATGTAGAGAAGTAAAAGAAGGAGCTGAAGGTGCTGCTGATGCAGTAGAAAACGCAGCAGGAGAAGCAGGAGATGCAATCGAAGATGCCGCTGAAGCAACTGGAGATGCAATCGAAGATGCTGCTGATGCAACTGGAGACGCTATCAAAGATGGTGCTGACGCTGTGAAAGAAGGTGCTGAAGGTGCTGTTGACGCTGCAGGTAATGCTGTTGATGCTGCTGGAAATGCTATTAAAGATGGTGCTAACTCTGTAAAGGAAGGTGCTAAAGATATAGCAACTGACGCTAAAGATGCAGTGAACGGTGCTGCTGACAAAGCTAAAGAAGAAGGTTCTAAAGCATTAAACAATGCTGCAGATAAATTGAAAAAAGACAACTAATTACATAGTTTGCTTTAATAAAAAAAGGTCTGATGAAAATCAGGCCTTTTTTTTGTGCCTTATTTTAAAAAGGGTTCTCGTCTATATGTATGAGTTGATAAAATGATATAAATACGAGACTTGACTTCATCGTGTCCCATATGAACATATTGAGAAAAGTAGATTCATCAAAGTGAATCACTTTTTAAACCAAAAAAGTCGAAACTTTCGTTTCGACTTTTCATCTGTACTGAAGACGGGACTTGAACCCGTACGTCCCAAGGGACATTGGATTTTAAGTCCAACGTGTCTACCAATTCCACCACTTCAGCTCTTTAGTCAGCAGACTAAAAATTGGTATATTTTTTTACTAGGTTTAGAGCGAAAGACGGGATTTGAACCCGCGACCCCCACCTTGGCAAGGTGATGCTCTACCCCTGAGCTACTTTCGCATTATAGCAATTTATGTAATGAACGTTTGTTGTAATTGCGAGGGCAAATTTAAGACTTTTCTTATAAAAGCAAAGCCTTTTAATAAAAAAAA
>CAJQOA010000197.1 GCA_905479815.1 uncultured Psychroserpens sp. | reverse complement strand
AGATGACTTTGAGTTTGTAAACGAAAGAGCTGCTAAACCTGGCGAAACACCAACACCAATTAAAGGGTTTAACATCGTAGGTGTTATTGAAGGCAATGATCCAGAACTAAAAAATGAGTACATTATTCTTGGCGGACATTACGATCATATCGGACAAGGAAAAGAAGTCAATGGTGATGTTATTGCTAATGGAGCCAATGATGATGCTTCAGGAACCATTGCAGCAATGGAGTTTGGGCGTTATTTTTCTAAAACCAAAACCAACAAACGTAGTATTCTAATCACTTTATATTCTGCAGAAGAAATGGGTCTTAAAGGTTCTGCTCATTTAGCTGCACGTTTAAAAAATGAAGGGATCAATGCTTATACTATGATTAATTTCGAGATGATTGGAGTACCAAGAGCTGAAGGTAAACCTATGGCGTATATGAGCGGTTACAATCGTTCCAATTTTGCACCAACTCTAAACCAATATGCAGGTGAAGAAGTTGTTGGTTTTTTTGATAAAGCTAAAGAAATGAGTCTCTTTTATAGATCTGATAATGCACCGTTTTATAAGGAACTAAATATTCCAGCGCACGCTATTTCTACTTTTGATTTTACAAATTTTGATTATTATCATCATGTAGATGATGAGGCAGATCAAATGGATTATGTCCATATGGCTAATTTTATGAATAAAATGGTTCCAGCATTAGAAGGTATGATGAATGCACCAACTAAAGAAGTTGTTTTAAATGAAGACTAAGAATATTATAATTACAGGAACAAGTCGTGGTATTGGTTTTGAGTTAGTGCATTTGTTTGCTAATCAAGGCCATAATGTATTGGCATTATCTAGAAATGCACAGCCAGTTAATAATCTTCACTTTGATAATATTTCATCTTTTGCATTTGATTTATGTGAAGAAGAGGATTATAAAAAAGTAGAGGCGTTTATTCAAAATGAATGGAAGCACGTTGATATTCTAATCAATAATGCTGGTATGTTACTCAATAAACCATTTGCAGAGACAACGTTTAAAGACTTTTCTAAAGTGTATGAAACCAATGTGTTTGGCGTTGCAGAAATGACTAGAGTTGTATTGCCTTTTATGAAAAACGATAGTCACGTTGTGACTATTAGCTCGATGGGTGGCATTCAAGGGAGTATGAAGTTTCCTGGATTAGCAGCTTACAGTTCTAGTAAAGGTGCAGTAATCACACTTACAGAGTTACTTGCAGAAGAATATAAAGAAACAGGACCACAGTTTAATGTGTTAGCCTTAGGAGCTGTACAAACAGAAATGTTGAAAGAAGCATTCCCAGATTTTCAAGCACCAACAACAGCTTTAGAAATGGCAACTTATATCAATGAGTTTTCTTTAAATGGAAATAAGTTTTATAATGGGAAAGTGTTGCAGGTGGCTAATTCTACGCCATAGATTAATTATTTTTTAAACTTTTCAAATCGCACTTTTTTTATGGATACAGCTTCTACAGATTGTAAATAGCTGGTTACGCTGTTAATACTTGTTAGCACAGAGTCCTGAAACACTTCAGAGTCTGTAGTTACTGTATATGTAAGTGTAAAGACTTTTACAGTATCTGATACTGCTTTTCTAGTTCCGCTTTGTTTAATATTAGAAATAGAAAAACCGTTCTTGTAATTTTTGGCTGTTAAACTATCATTTGTAAAACTTAATAGCTGGGCATTAATATCTTCTGCAAATTCTGGATGTTGTTGCTTAAGTTTTATAAGTTCAAAATACTCAGTTAACTTTTGAGTACTTATAGCTTCTAATGAATTTGAATTTATTTCATCATCAATTGCTTCTGAAACTGGTTTCATTTCGGCGGTTTCATATTTCATATTGCCATTATTGCATGACAAGATGAAGAGTAAGAATAATATGTATAGTCTGTTTTTCAATTTATAGTAAATTCTAGATGTGTAATTTTATCAAGATTATTGTCATATTGATTATCGAGTATCTTTATTCGCTTTAAAGATGATGTTGGGATTGTTAAAAGCCTTACAAATTCATCTTTAGAATAAATTTCTGTTCCCATATTATTATGATAATGTCGATAGATTTTAGCATTGTCATAAATGAGGTTTTCTATTTTTTGACGATGCTTTTTCCAATCTTTTACATTTCCGCTGGTATAATATTTTAGAATAAAAGCGTAGTCATCACTTTTTAATTTTATAGAGTGATATCCACTTTTTTCAAGAGATCTCACAATAGTATCTGTCTTGTAATATGGGGAAGACACTACAAATGTAATTTTATCGCTTTTAGTTTCATACTTAAAACATCCTAAACTATCCGTTTTAAAGTATAAAGGGGATTGATTACCTAGTAGCACTTTAATATCCATTTGATTAACGATTGTTGAGTTTAAGTCGTCGTTAAAACAAAATCTAAACTCGTTTTGTGAGTTCATAGTCACTATAAAAACAATGGCTATTGGTATAAAAATGATTAACCAACTTAATTTTTTAGTTTGCTTTAATTTTTTTTCTTCGGAAACATGAGCAGCTTTAAATGCGTGCCAATTTTCAAACCCAATATAGCTACTCAATAAGTTGAGCATATCTACTCGAGGTAATTTTGAAGTCTCATTTTTGAAATAGGTATAAAACCACTTTTCACTGACTTTTCCTTTTACGCTTTGAAACATATCTTCTTGAAATGATGTGATCGTATCACCATTCCACTCTTTAACATCTGAAGGTGCACTATGGTTTTCCAAAAATTTGGAAACTACAGCCGCTTTAAGTTGATGAAATTGATATGTTGCTTCGGAATTCAGGTTTTATTAATTATTTGATTTTTAGACATTTAGACATTGTGAAATAGTTTACAATGTGTTTACAAGGCCTTTACAAGACTAAAATGTAATGACCGTTTAGATTTGTTTCATAATCATTAAAAATATAAAATTATGAATGTAATGTTAGTCAAAACAAGAATTAAATCTCTAATCTTTATGACTTTGATAGTCTCAATTTTAGGATGTCAACAAAATGGAAAGAGTTACAAGGAACGTGTTGAAGTTTCTGCAGTTGATATTAATGACGATTTTGAGTCTGTAGGAAATAATGAACAGACAGCTCTAAAATCGGATATGTCTGTTAATGAGATTCCGCAGCATTTAAAAATCATCAAATCTGCGACAGCGAGATACAAAGTTGAGAATGTGAAAGTGGCAACTAGAAATATTAAAAAAATTGCAGGACGCTATAATGCTTACATTTCAGATCTTAGATATACTAACGATTTATATAAAAAGGAGAATCGGTTTACGATTAAAATCCCACAGCAGTATTTTGATTCTATGATGGATTCTATTGGGTACATCGTTGATTTTGTAGAGTATGAAAATATCACAACTAAAGATGTTACAGAGGAGTATGTTGATATTCAAACACGATTAAATACAAAACTAGAGGTCAAATCTCGATATGAGACTATCATGCGTAACAATGCTAAAACAATTGACGAAATTTTGGCTACAGAGGAGAAATTAAGAATCATTCAAGAAGAGATAGAGTCTGCTCAAGGACGATTAAAATATCTGTCTAATAAGGTGTCATACAGTACAATTCAAATTGATTTGTATGAAACTGTTGCTTATACAGAAGAGCCAGAAAGCTATTCAAAAACATTTTTGTCTAAAAGTAAAGAGGGTTTAAGTTTTGGGTGGACAGCTATTGAAGGTCTTGTCGTAGCATTGATGTATGTTTGGCCTTTAATTATTCTTGGTGTTATTGCATTTTTACTAATTAGAAAACGATTGAGAAAGAGAAAAGCGGCTTAGAGGTATAGATAAGTATTTTCAATGCGCACATAATTTGATATAGAATACATGTGATCTTATGTGTGCATATATAATTGATTATTGTTTCATGTAACTACACAGCTAATTGAAATAAACTTACAGTGGCATTATGATAGTGAGCAGGTAGGTTAGCAGTGTCTTCTAATTTTGATAGGCCAAGGAAGTCAAATCCACATGCCTTATAATGATTAATAAGGCCCATGTTTTCTCCAACGGTGTCCATTCTTACATATGTTTTCTTGTTTTCTTTTGCATAACTTATAGACCATTTTACAATGTCGTTGACTAAATGTTTACCTCTAAATTCTGGATTCGTCGAGATTCTGTGAATGTAAATTGCTGGGTCTTCATTCCTCTTTTTCCAAATTTGAGGATCACTATCAGTAGTGGCCCAAACACAAGCAATTTTGTTGTCTATTATTAATTTCCATTGTCTGTTTTCAGAAATTTCTTTCTCAATTAATTCTCTGTCAAACTCTGGCCAAGTAACTACAGATTTTGCTTTCTGAAAGTTAGTCGCTACTTTGTATAAATCAAATATTGTATTGATGTCCTCAATTTTACTGTTCTTAATCTCCATATCTATACTGTATTTTATGCTTTACTAATTCAAGTCTAGCTTCATGATAATATCAGACTGTACTTCGTTTCCTAATTTAAAAACGTGTCTATCATGTTCAATAAACCCGTTTTTATTATAAAATTGTATGGCTTTTAAGTTCTCTTCCCAAACACCTAACCATATATAGTCTGCGTTTATTTGCTTTGAAATAGCAATAGCTTCTTGTAAAAGTAAAACGCCTATTTTTTTTCCTTGGTATTCATGTAAAACATAAATACGCTCAATTTCTAGGGCGTTTTTATTAGTTGTATCGACCTTTGGTTGCTTAGAATTTATTTTTAAATACCCTATTATTTTGTCGTCTTGTATTGCGAAATGAAATTCAGAATTTTTATTAGTTAGTTGTGTTTTTAGACTTTCAATTGAAAAGTTTTTCTTCAAATACGCACTCATGTTTTCTTTACTATTTTGAGAAGCGTAAGTTTTAATAAAAGTCAATTCACCGATCTTTTGTAATGCGTTAATATCGCTTAAGGTTGCTTTTCTTGTAGTAATGTTTTTCATGTTTTTTGAAATTTACATTTTGTTTGCAATTTATAATATAAAATATGCAAGAGATATAATTACAGAGTATATAAAGATGCAGTGATTTTTAACCTTATATGTGCTTTGCGGTATTAATCATTAGTTTCTATATCTCATAATTACTTTGTGAGAATTGGTGGTTTTTTGATGATAATAGATAATGCTTTTGTCTACAGTAAGTGTAGGAGCTTCAATTAAATTTGCAATAGTCTCTGAAAACAAAACGGCTGGGATTGAAAATTCTGATGTAGAATTAGGTCTAACTGCAACGCATATTTCAAAAGTTGTACTCGCAGTAATATCTCCTTTTAAATATCTAGTATAATACAACTCTAGATTATCACTACTTATACATGGCGCATAATAAATATAATTTGCATCATTAATGTTTTGTAAGATTGATGAAGAATTTGGTAGAGTGTTAAATGTTGTCGCATTGATCTTTTGAGCGATTCCTAATGTTGTTTCGCAAGCACCAAGACAATTTGTATCATCAAATCTGGCATTGTTGAAGTATAAAAATTGGCCATCCAAACTTATACCGTGATCCATGACAAGCCAACCAGGAGTGTTCATATTAAAGTCTCCTTCTACTCTTTCGATATTGTCAACATTTCCAGAGTTAAAAGTTCCGTGAAACAGATTGTTTAATTCTGCAGGATAATTTCTTGTTGATGTCCAATAAAAATTTCCATCTACGTCCATATCAGCAACGGCGTCTAAATGTGGCGAAGTTGTTTGGTTTGTTCCTATTAATTCTCCTACATAATTAAAGGTTGAATCATTGACTCTTGTTGCATAATAGAGTTTTGTGTTTATGCCATCATTTATATTATTAAAAAAAAGATAGGTTCCATTAGGTGAGAGAAAAGGTTCCATGGCATCAAATGATAAACCGTTAATGGTTACTTCAATTTCATCACCAAATGAAGGATACATTACTGAGTCATCACCTTCATCATTATCATTTGAAGCGCATGACATAATTAATAATGAGATACATAAAATTTTAAATAGTGTTTTCATTGATCTGTTATTAAATTATATATAACGTGTTCATATTTTGATAGATACGACTATCTGATGATGGGTATATTACCAAAACTAAGTTAATAAAAGAAAACGAGCTAGAAAGGAATTTATTAGACTACCAACACATTAAATATGTTCAACAAATTTTAAAAAGACCTTTTTATGAAGATCTAGATCCAGATTAGGAGATAATGCAACACGTGCAATATAATCTTTGTCACCTTCTTTAGTCGTTCCTTGAGTAGATGTAGCAGGTATGGTCCAATAACAACCTTTTAACTGTCCGTAACTCACACAGTATTTACTTTCATTAGGAATTTCTGTGATCATTAAATTAATTAATTTATGGTTTAATGCTCTTTTATAAGATTCTCTCTCTTGATCAGTATTACCTTTAGTAGGAAGATCTAATGAAAATACAGAAGGCGTAAATCCTTGTTGTGCTAGTTCTTCTGAAACAAAATTTATTTTAGCATCAGGTAAAGTTTCATTGATATAATTTACAAACTCACGCGTGTTTTTATAAGCGTCTTCAATTCTTTGATTCATTGAAGGCAATTGTTTTGCTAATATTTCATATTGAAGACTTGTAGCTTCATTATCACAAAGGGTTAGATGCTTTTCAATTTTCTCTATCAAAGCTTCCGTTTTATCATTTCCTACAACATAACCAGCGGTACATTGTCCTCCACTTGGAAATTTAGATCCACTTGCATAAGAAAGTGTTCGAACAGTTGAGAGTATTTCGCCTTCACCTAAAAAGAGTACGTTTGGACAAAATGTTTGGTCTAAAATAAAAACGGGATCAATAGCTGTTTTGCCATTTCTAGTGTTACGTTTTTTACTTAATGCATTTTTTAAGTTGATTAAATCTGGAACTTCAACCCTAGGATTTGTTGGAATTTCGGCAATGATATATGGAATCGCATCGTCACTTGCGATTTTTTCTAAAACGATTTCAATACTTTGAACCATATCGTTATCGCCATCTACAGGTAAATCTACGACTTCAACATTATCGATACAAGCAGCTACGCGTCGCGCTTGGTCATTTGTACCACCATAACAATTAGGCGGAACAACAAATTTGATTGCTTTTTCTGGATGATTTTCTAAAGCATCGTGAACAAGTCCCATCATAATGGCATATTGAATAGATAATCCACTAGAGCCAACTAATGGCTTTAAACTTGTACCTGTAATTTCTTTAATAGAATTTAAGACACTTGCTTTATCGTTCTCAACATTGTTGTTCTCATTCTCTAAAGACGAGTCTTCTACTAGTGCTTTTAAGGCAAGAAGAGAATTGATTGGCGTCATTGAAATAGTTTCTCTTCGTCGTACATGTTGTATTTCTGAAATGTAACTTTTATTTTGCTCACCATTTACCAATAAAACACTTCCTAGTTGCGCATACGTATTGATGTAAAAGTCAATGTTTGGATTGAGCTCTGTACTAGACGTTTTATCTTTCGATGAAATGAAAATAGTACTTCCGTCAAACACAGAAATAGCTGATTTTTTCTCAACGTTCTTTAAGTCAAATTTATAACCATAAACATTCTTAATTATGTCTACATCAAAAGAATTTGGTAATGCATTTGTATAAACAATTTGAGTGTTTTTGTTTTCTAACAAGTTTTTTCTAAGAATTGCTAAAATAGGAGTTGTATTAGATGAAAAACTGATGACATCTTCTGATTCAAGATGATTCAATTTGGCAATTACCCATTCTAGTATTGACGATAAAGGATGACCTAATCTGATATAGTCATAAGCAGTAGGTAATTCGTTGAGTGCTGATGATTGCGAATTATTGTCATTATATAGGTTCTCAAACTGTTCTAAAAATTGAATTTTAGCCAATTTTTCATCATAAATATCTAGTCGATGTGTTGTTAGGTTTAGCCAATCAATTGGCATATTTTCTAATACATCTTTAATATAATTTAGCATTTTACTTGCTTGCATAATTTCAACCTTTAAATAGAACGTAAAGATACAGTAACTAAGTTTTTATTTAAAAGGTTATTAGATGTTTTGTTAGACTGTAACTAACGAACTTTTGTGTAATTAACGAGGTAAGTGTTTTTTGTCTTGATGAGCGCTATTTATCTTTATAAGCGTTGTAGTTAATCCCAACACCATAATTATTAAGGTTTGTCTTTAGGAGACTAGATTCTATGCCATTGCCTTTTTTGAATTGTACCCATTTGTTACCACTAATAAAAACACGTTTTATGTAGGTATTATGAGCATTAATTTCATCTGTAAAAGGTAGCAACGGTCTAAAGTTGGTTGGTATTTTTACGAGTCCGTTTTTAGATTTTATCTCTTTGTATTTTTTGTTGGGTAGTAGTTTTCCGTTTTGATCGGTATAACCTAAAACTTGTAACGAGACAAAAAAACCATCCTCTGGTATAAATAAATCATGTTCAGAAACATCAAGCTCAAATTCATCACCATTTTTTTCGGTGGCTCTAAAGACAATATTTGTATACGTCATCACATCACCTGGTAAGCCATTATTGTTTTTGTAGAATTGAACCTTAAATAAGGTTGAGAATTTGCGTTTATCTGCATTAGAGCGTTTACGCTTTTTCCAATCTCTTGATTCTAGTGTAATAGGAAATAAAACAGATGTGATCTTTTTGAGTTTCTCATTTCCGTTAGGGAAAAATACAGCGATTTCACTTTCTATCGTTGGGAGCCAACATTTGTAATAGTCATCGTCTAGATATGGTTTTACAGTTTCCTTTTTAAATTTTCTATCAATTTTAGCAGTGACAATAACTTCATCTAATTTATTAATATCAGCTTGCATTTCTATCGTTTTTGGCAAGTTGACAGTTGCTAATGCAAGATCTTTAAAACCAAGAGCAGAAATAAACAATGAATCTACATCTTTGTATAGTTTTTTGGTGAAAATAAATAGACCATCGTCATCTGCAAAAAGACCTTGACCATCACCAAAAGATATAGTTGCATAGGATACAGGGTATGTTGTTTCTGCATCAATAATTTTGGTTTGAGCAGTTACATTAATTGCGAAAAGGAAAAGAAATAGGCAAGTCGCTTTGATAAGGTTTTTCATTTTAGGGCAATGATTACAATAGTTACAAGTCTAAATATACAATTAACTTGTTGTAAATAAAAAAACCGCTACAATTCGATGTGATTAAATATCGAATTGTAACGGTTAAAGATTGATGAGTTATCTTTTATTCTTTGTCTAAATTTTTGGTCATATTAAAACCGACAAATAATCCTACACCAGCCATGAAAAAGATAGTTGCAGGATATACTGCATCTTCATCCAAAGACGTGTAGTTGTCTAATAAGGATGCTAAAAATGTACCTAATCCAACACCCATCAGTAAAAGGGCAAGGTTAAGGATTAATACTTTCCAGATTGGTGCTGTTTGACCTTTACCTTTCATGAAAATGGTTGCGTCTGCACCTTTCTCTATAAGTGCTAATCGTTCTTTGTTTCTTGTCGATAAATACAAATACACGACTCCAAATAGTGCAAGAAACATACTAATTGGTATCAAAATTTCTCCTTCCATAATGTTGTTTTTTAATTGATTAATTTTAAGTGTTCTGATCTTATGACGACGGGTTTTGAATTTTGGTTACAGCTTTTTTGATTTTTTTTTCTTCGGAAGGTTTTTAGACCAATAAAAAAAGTAGTGGTAATGTGTAACCATATTGTTTAATAAGTCGTCATATATAAAAATGACCACCAACAACGACCAAATACTCATCAATCAAATTATTGAAGGCGACACTAATTCGTTCTCAGTACTCGTGGATAGGTATAAGGATTTGGTGTTTACTTTGGCAATGCGCATGTTGAAAAACAGAGAAGAGGCCGAAGAGGTTTCGCAAGACACCTTTATTAAAACCTATAAGTCTTTAAATAAGTTTAAAGGAGATTCTAAATTTTCTACATGGATTTATAGAGTATGTTATAATACGTGTTTAGATAGAATTAAAAAGAACAAAAAGTATATAAACAATGTAGAGATCAATGAATTTACAGTACATGAAGTAAAAACGATTGATAACGCGTTGACAAAAATAGAGGCTAAAGAAAAAGAGGAAGCCATTCAACGTTGCATTGCAGAGTTGCCAAGTGATGATAGCTTTTTGTTGACCTTATATTATTTTGATGACTTATCTTTAGATGAAATTTCTAAAGTAGTTGGTATCACAGCAAATTCTATAAAAGTGAAATTGTTTAGATGCAGAAAAAAATTAGCGAGCATTTTAAGATCGCAATTAGAACCAGAAACGATAGCAAATTATGAACGAGAACGCAGATAAAGATTTAGATAGTTTATCACGAAAAGTGATTGGTAAATCAGCGATAGAAAGTCCGTCGTTTGATTTTACAAAACATGTTATGTCTCAAATTAACGCTTTGAGTTCATCTAGTGTAACGACTTATGTCCCTTTAATTTCTAAAAAAGTTTGGGCATTAATTGCCATTGTATTTGCTGGGATTGTCTGGTTTACGAGATCTGGAGCTTCCGAAGAAAAAAGCAGTTGGGTGAGTAATTTGGATTTAGATTATGAGCTTGTTAGCCCATTTGCTACTCTAGAGTTGTCTCAAACTGTTGTCTATTCAGTGTTATTGTTTGCTATTATGATCTGTATTCAAATACCACTACTAAAACATTATTTTAATAAGCGTTTTGATGTTTAATCTTTAAAGTACCAAAACGGAATACGATCAACAATCCATTGCGTTGTGTCTCCTTTTCTTATTCGCATCCTATCGACTTTTAATAGATGTTTGCCTTCAGAAATGCTATCTAAATTGAGATAGGTTTCAAAACCAAGTTCGTTTTTGAAGTTTTGGGAGAGTACAAATTCCGAAGAAAAAGGTATCGAGTCAATTTTAACTGAATAAATAGTATTAAAAGTCTTTAAGTATTCTCTTCGTAAACTATCATTTTTTGATTGATTAAAACTTGTATTAAATTCAATATCAGAATGTAAGCCTCTGATGTCTTCTTTTGGTTTTAATGTCGGATTGAAATTAAAGACCCTATCTTCAATATTTTCAGAAAATATCATAAATACATTCAAATAAGGATCTGTTATCGTTTTAGATTGAATAGTCACATTACCTGTAAAGTTTTTATTAGTTATCAATTGGTCTTCATAGTTTTCAAGATTAGCCATGATGTCACTTGAATTCACATTCGCATTGATATAGTTGGAGTTTTGATAACTAACCGATGTTAAAACTAAAATCAATAAATAAAAGGGTACTAAAATGAGGCTCAGTCGTCTTCCAAATTTGTGGTCTAGAAAATTGTAAACTAACGGACGATATAAAAACGACAAGGTCACAAAACTAAACACCCAATAGATTGGAAAGTAAATTTTCGAGATCCATTTTTTCTTTTTTAAGAATCCAAGCGTTACAAAATCTATAAATGTGATGATCATTCCAATAACTACAAAAAGCATTAATGGAATACCAATGCCTTTTGAAGCCCAACCAGGTAACCAATCACTATCAATAATGTAGTTTGCAATTAAGGCAATAAAAATAATTGTAAAGGTGAGTGCAAGTACATAGAAGATTAGTAAAAAAGAAATAGCAAAAATGATACTGCAATAGTTTTCTAGAGTTCCAATGTATCGATCAAAAGAACCAACTTTCTTTTTTAGATATTTGGTGAATTTCTCACTGTAGTTTAATTCTTCGTAATCAATATCGCCAGAGACATAACGTAAGCCTAAAGCGCCAATCCAAAGTCCGCGAAGCAAGACATGCAACAATAGATTAAAAATAAGAATAGCACATGAAATTTGGGCAACTAGTGAAATTACAAACTTGTAAATTTGTTGTGAGTTTTTAGCCTCAAGCGTGCTGTTTGTGATGGGTTCAAAAATGGTGAATAGTCCAAAAATGGCAAAACCAGAAATAAGTAATTCTAACTGCCAACTCTCTTCCTGCAGCTTTTTAAGTAATTTCTTAAAAGCAGGATTATTGTAATCTTGACTCATTTGGTTGGATTTTATGATTAAAGATAAGCACTTTTATGAAAAAAAATTAAGAATTTTGAAACCCTAGCGTATTTCTTTCGTTTTTAATACTGAACACTAACCAAAACTGAATGTCAAAAGACCACAACATTTTAATCAAGCGTTGTAAAAAAGGAGACGACAAAGCGATGATGCAAATTTATGATTTGTACTGTGATGCGATGTATCATATTGCTTGTAGGTATTTAAATGACGAAGATGCAAAAGATGCGATGCAAGAGAGCTTTTTAAAAGCGTTTTCAAAGCTCGACAATTTTTATCCAGATTTCACTTTTGGAGCATGGTTAAAACGTATCGTTATTAATCAGTGTATAGACGAATTAAAAAAGAAGCGATTAGAATTTATAGAAACAGATGTTATTCATTTAAAAATTGAAGATGATACTAATGATTGGGCGTTCTCTTCGGAAATTTCCAAACAACACATCCTTACTGCTATAGAAACCTTAGTAGATAAGTACAAGGTTGTGGTAAAGCTATATTTGATTGAGGGTTATGATCATGAAGAGATTTCTAGCATATTAGATATCCCAATCAAAACATCAAGAACACATTTAAGACGAGGTCGATTACAACTTCAAGAACTTTTAAAAACACATTACAATGAAGCAAGATATTAGACATTTATTTCGAGATGATGACGCTTCTGGGAAACAATTGCCAGATAATCATAGACAAGAGTTTTATGACAAGCTTAAAGCGTCTAGACCACGACGAGAGTCTAAAATAAACACCAGTTATTTAATTAGAGTTGCTGCTTTAATTGTTGTGTTTCTAGGATTGACGTTTACTATTTTTAAAACGATAGATAACAGGTCTACTCAAATTGTTGAATCGTCTTCTATGGAAACACAAATTGAAGCGATAGAAAAAGAGTATTTAGCAAGTATAGATGTGGAGTGGCAAAATTTTCTGGCTGTTGCTAATGATCAACGATTGGTGAGTCGTTACAAAGATAAGTTAGATGATTTAGATGCCGATTATAAGGAGATTTCTAAGCAATTTAAAACAGATACTAATAATATTTTCGTGATTGAGTCTTTGGTTGAGAATCTTCAAACAAGATTGCAATTATTAAAAGATATTCAAGAACACATCAACGTATTAAATCAAAAAACAGAGCAGTATGAAACGATTAACATTTAAAATTTGTGTTCTGATGCTCATCACATCAGGATCTATTTTTGCACAGAAAAAAACGGTGTATGCCAAGAGTTTTTCAACAGATGAAAATACCACAGCTATTTTCAATCTTGAAAATACTACAGTATCCATAGAAGCGTCAACAGATGGGGAAGTCCATTTTGATTACTCGTTAGAATTTGATGGCTATTCAAAAAAAGAAATGGAGGAGCAGTTGGCAAAAATTCAAGTTGAGGCTACCAAATTTGAAAATAATATCACGTTAGTCTCTAATAGTGTTACAAAAATCTCAGATGTAACTTATGCTTATGATGCTCCTAATGGGTTGGTTTTAGATTTTGATGGTTTTCAAAATCGAAATGATAGCATTGTTAGAAAATCAAGAGATTCTATCATTAAAGAAATTCGTTATAATGCCTTCGGAAAAATTAATGCGCCTTTTAAATATTTTGGAGCTCGTTTTAAAACCATGAAAGAAAACGGAAAGTTGAAGGATATAAAAAGAAGTGATATCAAAATTTTACGAAGCCAGTTTCATATTAAAATTCCACCGTATTTAAAACTCAAAATAAATGGTAAAGATGCTCAAATCACCATGCGTGATGATAGTATGAATGAGTTGTCAGTCGTTTTAAAGCGTGGTTACTTTTATGCCAAACAATTGATGAACGAATACAATAGTTTTAATATTGAAAACGCCAATTTAAGAGCAGAAGCTATTGCTGGCGGAACCTACAGTTTTAATAATATTTCTAAAGGCTTAATAGGTAGCCTGCAAAATGTAAAAATCAATTCAGAGTTTTCAAAAATTCAAATAGGAGAACTCAAAGAAAAAGTGTCTATCACCGATTTTAATAGCGAATATTTCTTCTACAATTGGAATACAGATTTTAAGCGCTTTGATTTGTTTTCTGAGTATTCTAAAATTCATTTATTCTATCCCGTAGACCATGATTTTAGTATGAAAGTCATGGGGAATAATACGAAGAGTAAGTATGGAAGCAAATTAGAAGTTAACATGCAACCTACAAGTAAAGGCGAGAAGTTTAATATGATGGAGCGAAAAGCCAAAGGCGAAGGCCATTTCTCTGGAGCTATCTATTTTGATATCATTCACGGTATTATCTACAATTACAACGACACATTCACAAAATCTAAACTATAACATCATGAAAAAAATAATAGTATTAGCTGTTGCATTCATTTGCTTCAGCACATTAAACGCGCAAGAAAATGAGGTAGATTTAAATTCGACTTCAGATTTAAAAATGACAACAGACTATGGGTCTGATAATGTCGAAATCAATGATTTACTAAGTTTTAACGGGATTGATTATATGAAGGTAGATTTCTCAGGAAAAGCCCTAAAGGGAAAGAGTTATCATATCACTGTAAAGGAAATTTGGAATGGGAAAGTCGTTTCAGATACGACTGTGCTTGATAGTAAAAACCTTGGCCTCAAACAATTTGAAACTCTAAATGATTCTTTACTTAGCATGCGTATTATTGCTAAACACACTGATGGTAAGTTAAGGGTAAAGTTTAAGTTTCCTAGATTTAGTGTGACGAAGGATTATGATGCTACAGCCTCTGAAGACTATAGTTTACGTAACCTTGCCGACGAAAGTAATTTAGAGATTGGATATAATGAAAAATTTTACTTTCTAGCTTATATTCTACCTTATGAAAGAGAAGATGGCTCTAAATCATGGTGTGACGTTGGCACATCTGGAGCTACTATTGAAAAATGGGGTGAGAAATTTGGGATTACACACTATTTACTTTTTGAAATGAAATTTGAATAGCGTCTTGAAACGTATAAGCCATAAAAAAAGCACAAGTTTTAACTTGTGCTTTTTTATGGCTTATTGTAACGTGTCGTTTAATACCAACGTTTCTTTTTCTTTTTAGAACCTTCACCTTTACGACCTTTTCTGTACTTACTCCCTTGTTTTTTATGAACAATAGGTTGCGCTTTAGGGTCCAAAGGATAAGGATGATTCTCTTCTAATGGGATTTGAACATTAATTAATTGCTGTATTGCTTTTACATAAGGTTTCTCATCTGCAGAACAAAATGAATACGAGCTTCCAAACTCACCTGCACGACCAGTTCTACCAATACGATGCACATAGGTTTCTGGTACATTAGGTAAATCAAAATTGATCACAGCATCTAATTCGTTGATATCAATGCCTCGTGCTGCAACATCAGTTGCAATTAGAATATTAACCTTACCACGTTTAAAATCGGCTAATGCGTTTTGACGTTCGTTTTGAGAACGATCTCCATGCAAACGTTCAGCAGTGAAGTCATTATTGATAAGTGTCTCATGTAACTTGTCTACACCAAATTTAGTACGTCTAAAAATAAGGATGTTACCTTCTATCGTGTTTCTAAGTACATGTAAACAGAGTTCTATTTTACTCTTTTTTGGGACATAGTATAATATCTGACTTACATTTTTTGCTGCGGAAGATGTAGGCGTCACTTCAATACGCTCTGGATCTTTTAAAATCGTGCTCGCTAATTGTTCTACCTTAAATGGCATTGTTGCCGAAAACAATAGTGTTTGTTTTGTGTCTGGACACAAGCGTTCAATTTTCTTGACATCATCAATGAAACCCATATCAAGCATCAAATCGGCTTCATCAAGTACAAACGTTTCTATGAAATCTAAATTTAATAAATCTTGTTTATGAAGATCGAGCAAACGTCCTGGTGTTGCTACCAAAATATCAATTCCTTTTTTTAGAATGTCCTTTTGAGGTTCTATAGACGTTCCACCATAGACAACAGCAGACCTTAAATCTGTATGCGACGCGTAAGTGACGAAATTTTTTGCAATCTGGATGGCTAATTCTCGTGTCGGACTTACAATCAACGCTCTTATTTTTTTTCCTTTTTTAGGTGCTACTTGCTTGTCATATAGCATCTGTAAAATAGGCAACGCAAAGGCTGCTGTTTTTCCAGTTCCTGTTTGAGCTGAGGTAATCACATCCTTTCCTTCTAAAATTAAAGGAATCGTTTGCTCTTGTACCAATGTTGGGTTGTCGTAACCAGCTTCGGCAACGGCTCTTAAAATAGGTTTGTTGAGTTTTAAGTCTTTAAATGACATAGAAAATTAATTTGCGACAAAGATATATTAAAGTAAATCAACCATTATTAATATAAGCAGCTAATTTCACGCGTTTACGTAGAGGTAAAGCCTCGTTATTTACAATCTGTTTAAGAACCTCTTGATCTTTTTTCTTAGCATATAACAGTTTAAAAAACTGATGTATGGAAATAGGTTGTTCTGCTTTTTCTACCAATTGAAACGTGTCACCAGTTGTCACAGAACCTTCTTCTAAAATTCGAATATACGTACCAGGATAACCATGCTCTATAAATTGTTGTAGCACATCATTAGAATCAAATTTCATAGCAAACTTATAACAAGGCTCTCTAGGTTGTGTGATTTGAACTAAGGCATTGCCAACTTTATAGATATCACCAATGTGGAGCTCTTTTTCGTTTAAGCCTTCTATGGTCAGGTTTTCGCCAAGCATGCCATAGGTCCATTCTAGATTTGGATATAAGTTTTTCCAATAGGGATAATGATCTGCCGAAAACAAATAACACGCTTTAAACTCGCCTCCATGAACTTTTCTGTCTGAGATCTCATCACCTTTGACGTCTTCTTTTCCGAGGAAAATAGACGTGTCCACAGGCTTTTTATAAATACCAGTGGTGTGTTCTTTTCCATGCCACATAAAGGTGGTGGGTTTGGCAATATTGGTTGAGATTATTTGCATAAATTATAGGTGTAACATACTATTCTATAGTGACAATCAAATCATCTTGTTTTACCATAGCACCTTCTTTAAGTGTTACAGATTTTACTTTACCAGCTTTAAAAGCAGTAACCGTCGTCTCCATTTTCATAGCTTCAATAATAAAAAGTGGATCATTTTCTTTGACGTCTTGTCCTTTTTTAACCATGACCTTATAAAGCGATCCTTGTAAAGGTGCTCCAATTTGATTAGTGTCTGCTGCGTCTGCTTTAGTATTGACTTCTAGTTTTAGGTTTAAAGAGGTGTCTAATATATCGACAAATCTGTTTTCACCATTAACTTTAAAAAATACAGTTCTCTTACCTTCATTATTTGGGATTCCAATAGACAATAATTTAATAATCACTGTTTTTCCAGGCTCTAATTCTATGAGAATTTCTTCACCTAGCTTCATGCCATAAAAGAAATTCTCTGTTGGCACCAATGCTATGTTTCCATATGTTTTGTAGTTCTCATGCGCTTGCTCAAATACTTTTGGATATAGCGTGTACGATAAGAAATCTTCCATTTCTATGGCACGTGTAAATCCTTTTTGAAACTTCTTTTTAAAAGCTTTAAATTCTAAATCAAAATCTATAGGTTCTAAATGTGCATTAGGTCTATTGGTATATGGTTTTCTGTTTTTGAGAATTATTTTTTGTAATTTTTTCGGAAATCCGCCAGCGGGTTGACCTAAGTCTCCTACAAAAAAGCTAATCACAGATTCTGGAAAAGACATGTCTTTACCACGTTCCATAACATCAGCAGTTGTGAAGTTATTAGTGACCATAAAAATGGCCATGTCTCCAACGACTTTTGAACTTGGAGTTACTTTTACTAAGTTTCCAAAGAGCGTATTGACTTCAGCATACATGCGTTTGACTTCATCAAAACGATCACCTAATCCTAAAGCTGTTGCTTGCGGACGCAAATTAGAATATTGACCTCCTGGGATTTCATGTTCAAACACTTCGGCAGTTCCTGCTTTTAATCCAGATTCAAATGGGTAATATAACTCTCGTGT
>CAJQOA010000196.1 GCA_905479815.1 uncultured Psychroserpens sp. | reverse complement strand
TGCAATACAGTGTTCGCATCTACTCATTTGGATAATTTGATAACCAAAAATAAGCAAAACATGATAAAAATCATATTTTACAAGCTGATCATTTTCAATCTTTGTGCTAGGTATAAATGAGCAAATAATATGGAACAATCTGTGTGTTTCCACTGTGGTGATGATTGTAATGCAGCAATCATAACTTTTGATGATAAGAACTTCTGTTGTAATGGATGTAAGACGGTTTATGAGATTTTCTCAGAGAATGACTTAACATGCTATTATGATTTACAATCCTCTCCTGGTGCAATTCCAAAAGAAATTCAAGGCAAATATGATTTTCTATCCCAAGAAAATATCATAGAGAAATTGACAGAATTTAATGATGGCAAAACACAAGTAACAACCTTATATATTCCACATATTCATTGTAGTTCGTGTATTTGGATATTAGAAAATGGGAATAAATTAAATCCTGGCATTTCTTCTTCTCAAGTTAATTTTGGCAAGAAAACAGTTCGTATAACTTTTGACACATCAAAAACGACTCTTAAAGACGTTGTAATATTGCTTAGCTCAATTGGTTACGAACCTTATATTTCGCTTGATGATTTTAAAACAGGAAAAGAAAACGTCAATAGAAGTCTTATATACAAACTAGGGATTGCAGGTTTTGCTTTTGGTAATGTCATGTTTCTTTCTTTTCCAGAATACTTTCAAGTAGATGGTTTTTGGATTGAGCACTACAAACCACTATTTCGTTGGCTAATGTTTACGTTTTCTTTACCAGTCGTTTTTTATGCAGGAGTAGACTATTTCATTTCAGCATATAAAGGTCTACGATCAAAATTATTAAACATTGATGTCCCAATTGCATTAGGAATTTCTGTTCTGTTTATAAGAAGTACAATTGAAATTATTTTTGATTTAGGAACAGGTTTTTTTGATAGTTTAACAGGACTCATCTTCTTTTTATTACTTGGTAAATTCTTTCAGCAAAAAACATATACCTTTTTATCTTTTGAGCGTGATTACAAATCTTATTTTCCAATTTCGGTTACTAAAATATCTTCGGAAATTGGCGAACATCCCATACAAGTCTATGACATTAAAAAAGGAGACCGCTTACTAATTAGAAATGAGGAACTCCTTCCTGTTGACGGAATTCTAATTAACGGTAAAGCAAGAATTGACTATAGTTTCGTCACAGGAGAATCTGAAAAGGTAAGTAAACAACCTGGCGACAAACTCTTTGCTGGTGGTAAACAAACCTCTGGAGTTATTGAAATGGAAGCCACAAAATCTGTAGAGCAAAGTTACCTCACGCAACTATGGAGTAACGATGTGTTTAGCAAAAATAAAGAAGATGGTTTCACAACCTTAACCAATAAAATCAGTAAACAATTTACTATTACTGTATTGAGTATTGCGTTTATAGCGACAACATTTTGGCTATTTGTAGACCCTTCAAAAGCAATGAATGTATTTACGGCAGTGTTGATTATTGCTTGCCCTTGCGCCATTGCGCTCTCTGCTCCTTTTACCTTTGGGAATTTGCTACGCATCTTCGGAAATTTGAAATTCTACGTTAAAAACGCTTCTGTAATTGAACAATTAGCAGCTGTTAATACCATCATTTTTGATAAAACTGGAACTATAACGTCTAATAAAAAAAGTACCGCTCAATACGACGGATTGGCTTTAAACTCTTCCGAAGAAACATTACTTAAAAACACACTTCGTGGCTCAAACCATCCATTAAGTAGAACTCTATATGATATTTTAGATGACCATAACATCATTACTCTTAATGGTTTTGAAGAGCACTTAGGCAAAGGAATACAAGCCAGTTATAATACAGATCATATAAAAATTGGTTCTGCAAGTTTTGTTGGCGCACAAGAATCTTCAGTTTTGAACACCCAAGTACATATCAGTACTAATAATACATATAAAGGGAAATACACCTTTTACAATAGTTATAGAAAAGGACTAGCAAAATTATTTAACACGTTGAAAAAGAACTATGACTTAGTTATTCTTTCTGGTGATAATGAAGGGGAGTTTGAAAACTTAAAAAAATTATTGCCATCAAAAACAAAATTGATTTTTAATCAAAAACCAGATGATAAGTTAGACTATATAAAATACCATCAAAGTGAAGGTGCAAAAGTCTTAATGATTGGTGATGGTCTAAATGATGCAGGCGCGCTGGCTCAAAGTAATGTTGGTATTGCATTATCTGAAAACGTGAACGTATTCTCGCCTGCTTGTGATGCTATTTTAGGCGCTTCAAAATTTAACCAAATTGGTACATTTATTAACGCTTCAAAAAGTGCTATCAACATTATAAAATGGAGTTTTCTATTGTCTTTTATTTACAACATCATAGGTCTCTATTTTGCTGTCACAGGACAATTAGCACCTGTTATCGCAGCTATCCTGATGCCATTAAGCTCTATAAGCATTGTAGTTTTCACGACAATAGCAACAAATCTATTAGGTAGAAAACTACGTTAAAAATGACGAGATATGATGTCATCCAATTTCCGAATAAAAAATTAAAAATTTAAATCCCAAACATGACATATATCATGTTTTAAGAAACCCTTGAAACGTAATTTTGAGGCATAACTTCTAATAGGTATGAGTGTTATATATATTTTACTAAGTATCAGCATCGTTGTTGCCATCGTGTTTTTTATTGCGTTCATAACTGCAGTAAGAAATGGGCAATTTGATGATAGCTATACACCATCTGTTAGAATGCTTTTTGAAGACGAACTCGTTAAGAAGCAACCAAAACCAACTATTAAAATTAAAAAGACTAATTAAATTATGGAAGTTCAACAGTTTCACTACGATAATAAAATCGTTAAAAATTTCCTCTACGCTACTATGCTTTGGGGTGTTGTAGGAATGTCTGTAGGTTTACTACTCGCATTCATGTTTTTATTCCCAAATCTTACTGATGGTATATCGTGGTTAAGTTTTGGTCGTTTAAGACCTTTACATACCAATGCTGTTATTTTTGCATTCGTAGGAAATGCCATTTTTGCTGGCGTATACTACTCTACGCAACGTTTACTTAAAGCCAGAATGTTTAATGACACTTTAAGTAAAATCAATTTTTGGGGTTGGCAAGCCATAATTGTTGGTGCTGCTATTACGCTTCCATTGGGATATTCAACATCTAAAGAATATGCAGAGTTAGAGTGGCCTTTTGATATAGCAATCGCAGTAATTTGGGTTGTTTTTGGATGGAACTTAATTGGAACCATTTTAAAAAGAAGACAACGTCATTTATATGTTGCTATATGGTTTTACTTAGCAACATTTGTGACTGTTGCAGTGCTTCACATATTTAATAGTTTAGCACTACCTGTTAGCCTTACCGGAATGAAAAGTTACTCTGTTTACGCTGGTGTACAAGATGCTTTAGTACAATGGTGGTATGGACATAATGCAGTAGCATTTTTCTTAACTACACCATTTTTAGGATTGATGTATTATTTTGTACCTAAAGCAGCCAATAGACCAGTTTACTCTTATCGATTATCAATAGTTCATTTTTGGTCTTTAATCTTTATATATATCTGGGCAGGACCTCATCACTTATTATATACAGCTTTACCAGGTTGGGCGCAAAATCTTGGAGTTGCATTTTCAATAATGCTACTAATGCCATCTTGGGGTGGAATGATCAACGGATTATTAACCCTAAGAGGTGCTTGGGATAAAGTACGTACAGATCCCGTTTTAAAATTCATGGTAGTTGCGATTACCGGTTATGGTATGGCAACTTTTGAAGGACCAATGTTATCGCTTAAAAGTATGAATGCCATGGCGCATTTTACAGATTGGATTATTGCACACGTTCACGTAGGCGCATTAGCTTGGAATGGATTTTTAACCTTCGGAATGATTTATTACCTAGTACCAAAACTATTTAAAACAAAACTCTACTCGTTAGCTCTAGCAAACTTACATTTTTGGATTGGCACTTTAGGAATCATCTTCTACGCTTTACCAATGTATGTCGCTGGTTTTCAACAATGGGCAATGTGGAAACAATTTAATCCAGATGGCACCCTAGTTTATGGTAACTTTTTAGAAACAGTAACCGCTATCATGCCATTATATTGGATGCGTGCTATAGGTGGAACATTATTCATTACTGGTATGTTGATTATGGTAGTGAACGTTATCATTACAATAGTTAAGGGAACTAAAGTTACAGATGAATTGGCAGAAGCTGCTGCATTACAACGTGTCTCTAAAAAACGTGTAATTGGAGAAGGATGGCACACTTGGTTAGAGCGTAAGCCTGTTAAATTAACTCTTTTAGCAACTGTTGCTATACTTATTGGTGGTATCGTTCAAATTATACCAACACTATTAGTGAAATCTAATATACCAACAATTACAAGTGTTAAGCCTTATACACCTTTAGAATTAGAAGGTAGAGATATTTATATAAGAGAAGGTTGCGTTGGTTGTCACTCACAAATGGTTAGACCTTTTAGAAATGAGGTAGAACGTTATGGTGAATACTCAAAAGCTGGAGAATTTGTTTATGATCACCCGTTCCTTTGGGGAAGTAAACGTACAGGGCCAGATTTACATCGTATTGGTGGTAAGTATTCTGATAATTGGCATTTAAACCATATGTATGACCCACAAAGTACCTCATCAGGTTCTATTATGCCAGCATACCAATGGCTTATTAGAAATGAACTCGATAAGTCTCAAACCGAGGCAAAAATGGAAGCTATGGTCACACTAGGTGTTCCGTATACTGACAAAGAAATCTCAAACGCTCAACAAGCAATGAATGAACAAGGAACTAAAATTGAAAACAACCTATATACAGATCCCGATTTTGCAGCATCATATGAAGCCGACAAAAAAGCTGGAGGTGAAGCATTCATAGAAATGCGCGATAGAGAAATTGTAGCAATCATAGCATACTTACAACGACTAGGTACAGATATTAAAGTTAAAGATCAAGACGTTTCAACAACTCAAAACTAATACATCATGTTAAAATTTGTAAAAAACCACATGGAGAGTATCACAGGTATAGAGATCTATCCTTTGATATCGCTAATCATATTTTTTAGTTTTTTTGTCATCCTTTTTTGGTGGGTAATAACTGCAAAAAAAGACTATATCAATATGGTAAGCAACATTCCTTTAGATAACCAAAACCAATCAGAATTATGAGAAATATACCATCATGGTTGAGAGTACCTGTTATATTCTTTATCATATTCGCAATCACAGAATTTGTTATAGATTCTGGAGACGAGCCAGCATTTATTGCACAACCTTTAGTATCACTCTTCTTATTACTAGTACTTCTCATTTTAGTTGCTATAGAAGGTATAGTTAGCGCATTAGACAATGTTTTGTATCAAAGTTTAGATGTAGAAGCTAAAGCAAGGTATGATGCTAAAAAAAATGCACCATCTAAGTTCATGACTTGGTTTAATACATTATACAGTAAATCTTTAGGACAAAAACCTATTCAACAAGAACATGAAATTATATTAGACCACAACTATGATGGCATCAAAGAATTAGATAACGATTTACCACCTTGGTGGAAATATGGATTTTATGCATCTATAGTTTTTGCAGCTCTTTATTTGGTAAACTACCATGTGTTTAATGGCGCAGATCAATTTGAAGAATTAGAGACCGAAATAGCTCAAGCCAAAATTGATATTGAAGAGTATAAAAAAACAGCAAAAGATCTAGTTGATTTTAACACCGTTACTCTCTTAACAGAAGCGAGTGACATAAAAGCTGGTAAAGCCATCTTTGAAACCAATTGTGTGGCTTGCCATAAAGCTGATGGTGGTGGTGGTATTGGACCGAACCTAACGGATAAACATTGGATTTTAGGAGGCGGAGTTAAAAATGTTTTTAAAACAATTTCTGAAGGTGGACGAGATGGAAAAGGGATGATCGCATGGAAACAAAGTTTAAAACCAGCTGAAATGGCGCAAGTTGCTAGTTACCTCTTAAGATTTCAAGGAACTACTCCTGCAGAACCTAAAGCTCCAGAAGGAGAAATTTGGGTAGACGATAGTGAAAGTGTTGAATAAATAATATAAGAGATTTAAATAATGGAATCACCAAAAAACGAAACTTTTAGAGATTCTATCGGCACACTAACCGAGGATGGAAAACGTGCTTGGGTATATCCAAAAAAACCAAGTGGTCGCTATTACGAGAAACGAAAAATCGTAAGTTATGGACTTCTAACATTTTTATTTATTGCACCATTTATTAAAATTGGTGGTAATCAATTTTTGATGTTCAATGTGTTAGAACGTCGTTTTAATATTTTTGGGTTTCCGTTTTGGCCACAAGATTTTTACTTATTTGTGATTTCGATGCTTATTGGTGTCATCTTTGTCACCCTCTTCACGGTAGGTTTTGGGAGAATTTTCTGCGGATGGATTTGTCCGCAAACCATATTTATGGAAATGGTTTTCCGAAGAATAGAATATTGGATTGATGGTGATAGAAATAAACAACGAAAACTAGATAGACAAAAATGGGATGCAGAAAAAATTAAGAAACGCCTTTTTAAGTGGTTTATATTTTTAATCATTTCTTTCCTTATTGCTAATGTGTTTTTAGCCTACTTAATTGGAAGTGATAAACTTATTAGATACATAACAGAAGGCCCTTTTAAACATACAAGCACACTTATTCCGCTTGCCATATTTACTGCAGTTTTCTATTTCGTATTTGCTTGGTTTAGAGAGCAAGTGTGCATAATAGCTTGTCCGTATGGTAGGTTACAAGGTGTTCTTCTTGACAATAAATCTATTGTTGTTGCTTATGACCATAAACGTGGAGAACATGATAATGGACGTAAAAAATTTAGAAAAAACGAAGATCGTGAAGCCCTTGGCCATGGTGATTGTATTGATTGTTTGCAATGTGTTAATGTTTGTCCTACAGGAATAGATATTAGAAACGGGACACAGTTAGAATGTATAAACTGTACTGCATGTATTGATGAATGTGATCACATAATGGAAAGTATCAATCTTCCAAAAGGTTTAATTCGTTATGCAAGTGAAGATGAAATTGAAAAGAAAAAGAAATTTGAATTTACACCAAGATTAAAAGGATATACAGCAGTTCTATTTATTTTAACGGGTGTATTAATTGGAATGCTCATGTTAAGAACAGATCTAGAAGCTCGTGTTTTAAGACTTCCTGGTCAATTATATGAGCACAAAGAAGGTAATATTATAAGTAATGTCTTTACGTATAAGTTAATTAACAAAACAACAGATACGATATCTAATGTGAGTTTTAAATTACGTAAATATAAAGGCGAAATTAAACTGGTATCAACATCTGATGATTTTGTAGTACCTGCTCAAGGCGCTGCCGAAGGCACACTATTTATAGAAATTGACAAGAGTGAACTTTCTGGAGATAAAAATAAATTAATGATCGAGGTTTATAATGGAAATGAACTCATAGAAACCACAACTGTTAACTTCTTAGGACCTAGAAGTTATAATTAAAACAAAACGTTATGAAATTTAATTGGGGAACAGGAATCGTATTAGTTTTTATTGGCTTTATTAGCTTTATCATGTATTTCGTAATTAATATGAATACTGTAGAAAAGTATAGCACGTCTTTAGTGACCAAAGATTATTACGAAGCAGAATTAGAATACCAAAATGATATTAATAAAGAAACTAATGCCAAAGATTTAGTATTAGATTTAAGTTGGAAACGAACCAACAAAGGGTTAGAAATTACATTCCCAGAAACTATGGATAAAGATAAAATCACTGGAAAAGTGTTCCTATATAGACCATCTAATGAACAAGTGGACTTTGAAACTGCAATTTCATTGTCAAACCACAATTTGCTCATACCTGACAATCGTTTGTTAGATGGTCGTTGGAACATTACAGTAGATTGGGAATATAATGGAAAGTCTTATCTCTACAAAAAGGAGATTACCTATTAAAACATAAAACATGCTCTGGTCTGCACTCATATTTGGTCTTTTAGGAAGTTTTCACTGCGTTGGCATGTGTGGTCCTATAGCCTTTATGTTACCCGTAGATAGAAGTAATTCTACTAGTAAAGTCGTTCAGATTTTTTCATATCACTTTGGAAGGTTACTCGCCTACTCTATTATTGGTTTAGTTTTTGGCTTGGTTGGCAAAGGTTTATATCTCTTTGGAGTACAACAACAACTTTCAATTGTAATAGGAATATTAATGATTATGGTCGTACTTATTCCTGTACAGACTTTTAATAAATATAATTTATCAAAACCGCTTTTTAGGCTCATTTCCAAAGTAAAAACAGCTTTAGGAAAAGCACTCAAAAAGAAAACTGCTGATACATTTCTCACTATAGGTTTTCTAAATGGCTTTCTACCCTGCGGCTTGGTTTACATGGCTGTTTTTGCTTCTTTAGCAATGCAAAATGCTATTTATGGAAGTTTGTATATGATGCTTTTTGGCCTCGGAACAATTCCTTTAATGACGACTGCTATTTATCTTGGTAAATTTTTAAATTCTTCTATTAAACAACGTATTCAAAAAGCAATTCCTGTATTTGTAATTATCATAGGGTTATTATTTATAATTCGTGGTATGGGATTGGGAATTCCTTACTTATCTCCTGCTCCTATCGTGGAGATCGCTACTAGCACTATAGATTGTCATTAAGCTACGTTTTTACTGATATTTATCATAGTTTTTCACTGTATTTAACGGTAACTTTATTTATAAATTAAAACCAAAAACTATGAAAAAAAGAACTCCAATTTCAGCAATAATGACAACAGACGTCATCACTTTAAATCTAACTGATAATTTAGAAATAGCTGAATCGTTATTTAAAAAAAACAATATTCGTCATATACCAGTGGTAAGTGGTGATAGTATTATTGGCATGTTAAGTTATACTGATTTACTCAGAATTAGCTTTGCAGATTCTGTTGATGAAAATGAGAAAGATGTTGATACAGTGGTTTATAATATGTTCTCAATAGAACAAGTAATGACAAAAAACTTGACGAGTGTCAATTCTAATACAACTATTAAAGAAGTCGCTGAAATACTTGCTAAAAGAGAATTCCATGCATTACCAGTTATTGATGACAACAATGAACTGGCTGGCATTATAACAACCACAGATTTAATAAACTTTTTGATTGAACAGTTTTAGTGTGTCATCATTAAAACAATAAATCCTGAAAGATAATTTATCATCTTTCAGGGTTTTTTATTTAATTCAGCACAAATTATCTTCTAACCAATTTCTTCTAAGACGATTTCAATTCTTATAAAAACGATTCATAATTAAAAGTCTTTTCTCTTTGATTTAAATACAATTCTTAATACTGGTAAAACAACCCAAATGGTCAACATTACGAATGACACAATGAGTCCGAAACTGGTTCCGAAGAACTGCTTAAAAATAGCTCCTGTGTAACCTAATAGTGCCGAAATATCAAGTTTTAAAAGAATCAACGTTCTTGATAGATCAATAGGGTTTAACATCGTACCTATTAGAGACACTTTATCTAAGGGATACTCTTCAAACATTATTAAAGTCATTAAAAATAAACCATCATAAATGATTGCTAAAAACAACCATAATAATATAGCATAGCCAAATCCTTTAATTTTATTCTCATTTGACAATGCGATATTGAATGCTAAGGCTGTAAAGATTAAGGTCAAAAAAGTTCCAGTAATTAGCAATAAAGAAAAATCCCAAATAGCGCTACTTTCAAATAAACCATAAAACACGAACGGAATCCCTAAACCGAGAATCAAACTCATAGATAACGACAAAGCAACACCTAAATATTGACCTAAAAATATAGATGAACGCTTAAGAGGTTGTGCTAACAAAAGCTCTGTAAACTCTTTAGAATTATAATAATACATAACACCAAAAATGGTTCCTATTAGTGGTACCAGTACAATAATGACATTCATTAACGTAATGACAGCTTTTGACAAATCATTATTCAAAAACAACAATACAACTCCTAACAATAAATAGAATGCAAAGTATACGTAACTCCAACGACTACGCATTAAATCGTAAAAACTATATTTTAATATCTTAAGCATGGTTGTTAATTAATATAGACGCAATAGCATGTTCAAAATCTGGCTGATTGGTCTTGGTTTTTAATTCTGAAATTGAACCTTTGAAGTAGATTTTACCTTCTAATAGAAAGACAATTTCATCTGAAACTTTCTCAACAAAACTCATTATATGAGATGTAATAAGTATGGTTTTTCCTTTTGCTTTTTCGGCTTGTATTAGATCTTTTAAACGAATCAAAGAAATAGGATCTAAGCCTGTTGTTGGTTCATCTAAAATAATTAATGGGCTATCAAACATAAAGGCGAGAACGATATTCACTTTTTGCTTAGTTCCTCCTGAAAGGGTTCCTAGTTTTTTATCTAAAAACGGTTCTAATTTAAAAAGTTCTATTAAGCGTTGATCTTCGTTTGTATTGTGACGCAAATCTTTGATCATTTTAATTAACTCTTTCACTTTAAGATTACTAGGAAAATTAGCAATCTGTGGTAAGTAGTCAATTTTATGTCTATAGTTTGAGTTTTTCTTTACCTGCTCACCAAAGACCTTAATCTCTCCTTTATTAGGAATTACCATTCCAAGAATAGATTTAATTAAGGTAGTCTTCCCTGAGCCATTTGGTCCAAGTACTGCGAAAATCCCGCCTTCGTTTATAGTGAGGTCCAAACCACTTAACACTTGGTTTTTGCCAAATTTTTTATATAATCCTTCTATACTTACCATTGTGCTTTTTTTATTAATGGGTGGTTATCTAGTAGATTATCTGGTGTAAATACTGGTGATACTTTTTCAGAAAAATCAATAATATCAATAAACATACTCCGTAATAGAATGATGGTTTCAGGTGTACGGTTTACGATGTAAGAAAATAGCTTTACAGGTCTGTAAGGCACATCGCCTATTCCGTCTTTATCTAAATCATAACCTGTGTAATTACTCCAATAGTTTTTATCAAATGTATTATCGTTAACTTTACTATTATAAGCAATGTCAAATGAATTATAAAGAAAGTTGTTTTCTGTAAATTCATTCTCATAACAAGCTCCACGAACTTTTACAGCCCAGCCATTATGCTTAAAATTATTGTGTTTATAAACAATTCTATTAGAGCCTTCAATATTAATTCCAATGGTGTTTTCTTCAAAAGTATTGCCTATAATTTCGGCATCGTTTATTTCTTTTAAAAGCATTCCATATGATGCGGTGCCCCAATTTTCTTTAAAAACATTATTAAGCATTTTTATTTTTTTTGAGAACATAACTGCTACTCCAGCTCCATTATTTTCGAAAGTATTATCTTGATAGGTATCATCATTAGAAAACATAAAATGCAAACCATACCTTATATTTAAAGCACTTACATTGTTCTTGATCAAACAATCATCAGAGAATTCTAAATAAATACCATCACGAACGTGCTCTACATAGTTATTCTCAATTTCAATATGGTGACTATACCATAATTGTATCCCATTTCCGGAGTTATACTCTTCAATAGCATCTCCAATCACTTTATTATCAAGAACTTTTCCGTGATGAGACTTTTCAATATATATACCAAAGAATAGTTTCTCTAACACTAAATTCTTAATCACAAAATTCTTGCTTTTCTTCACTCTAATAGCTGCGTAATCTTCAGTATAACTTGTACCAACATTTATAATAAACAAACCATCAACAGTGACATCATCTGAGGTAATTGTAATGATTTCACCTTTTAACTCTCCATCAATAACTGGGTAATCTTTACCAATTATAGTGAGTGGCTTATTTACTACAACATCATGCTCTTTGTAGGTGCCCTTTTTTACTATAATAGTATCAAAATCCTTTGCTTGATTCACTGCTTGCTTTAATGATGAAACAGTACAAGACTCGCAGACTTCAATACTTTGCGCATGA
>CAJQOA010000195.1 GCA_905479815.1 uncultured Psychroserpens sp. | reverse complement strand
CATCAATACAAGTGCTATATGCAGCTCCACTTCCGTCAGGTAAAAAAGTTTCTTCACTTTCGGGTGGCGGACAATTATAAGTTAAAGTTAATGGATTAACGACACCTTCAATTGTTGTTGATTCTCCAAAACACAAGGTATCATCATCTGCTTGAGTGCCTGTAAAATCAGGCTGACCAGAAACACGTATGACTTGACTAACCATGTTTGAGTTTGTGCATCCTTGTACGATATTGTCTGTATTGGTATCTCTTATGCTAAAACCTATAAAATAGACACCTGGCAAATCATAAGAGGCATTGATGGTTTGACCAGTAACAGTATTACCATCACCTAAATCCCATATATAAGTAGCTCCTGTTCCATCTACTTCAAAAACGCCACTACCATTTAATGTGATATTCTCTCCTGTACATACCTCTATAATTCCCTCTCCATTTGGTGCTGGATTTGTAGCATCTAATTGTGCTGTAATATCCTGACATGGCATTGTACATGAAATAGCTGCTGACCATCCATCTGTATTTCCAGAATTATCAGATATAAACTCAATAGTTAAACAACCTGTTGGGCTATCTAAGCCTGCTACAATTAACCCAGGTGACATTACACCAGAAAACGTACTAATCACATCACTTGCTGTACTATCACCATCATAAAATGTCATAGTGTCAACATTAACTTGTGTAGAAAAACTAAAGAAATCTAATTTTATTCGTCCTTCGGGAGTATCTGGGCAAATGGTAAACACTAAATTTTCATCATTAGAATAGCTTGCAAATTCTCCACCAGAATCTGTAAAAAGTCCTGAACATGTCGTAATTGAACCATTTTGCATAAGTACTTCTTGAGCATATGCAAAAGATGATACAACTGTAAATACGATGAGTAAAGCTTTTTTCATATGTCGAGGGTTTTTAGTTTAGTCTGCAATCCTTTTCCTAAAGATACGAGAATTATAAAAAGGTTGCGTTAAAAAACTTAAAACTGGCACATTTCCGAAGAAATAAAAATTGTAAAAACAAAAAAGCCACTTCAAATGAAGTGGCTTTTTAAAATTATATATAAGACAATTATTTCTTATCCTCTTCCTCTTTTGGAGGCGCAATACCTTTATTCTTTAATGTATCATACATTAATGGTGTAGCGATAAATACAGAAGAGTATGTACCAACTACAACACCAACAATTAATGCAAATAATAATCCTCTAAGAGATTCTGCACCAAAGATGAACATTGCCAACAACACTACTAATGTCGTTAATGACGTATTTAATGTTCTACTTAATGTACTGTTGATTGCTGAGTTAATATTCTTTCCTCCTTTGAAGCCACCACGTTCAAGTAGTTCTTCTCTAATTCTATCAAATACAACAACGGTATCATTTAATGAGTAACCAATTACGGTCAAAATTGCTGCGATGAACGCTTGATCAATTTCCATACTAAATGGCATGAATTTGTACAATAATGAGAAGATACCCAATACGATAATAACATCATGGAATACTGCAGCTACAGCACCAATTGAGAATTGCCATTTTTTGAAACGGAATAAGATATACAAGAACACTACTAATAACGATCCTAAGACAGCTAACAATGATTCTCTTTTTATATCATCTGCAATTGTTGGACTCACTTTACTAGACAATACGATACCTACGTCATCTTTACCTTCAGAAAAATCTTTGAATGTTTCTCCTGCTGGTAAGTATGATTTCAATCCGTCAAAAAGCTTTGTTTTCACTTCTTCATCAACTTCTACTGAATTCTCATTAACCTTGTATTTTGTAGAAATCTTTAATTGGTTATCACTACCAATTGTTTTCACCTCTACACTTTGAAATACAGCCGTTAAATCTTCAGCAACTTTCTCAGAACTTACTGCATTAGCAAAACGAACCTGATATGTTCTACCTCCTACAAAATCAATACCTTGATCTAATTTATTTGTAAATAAAGACCCTAAACTTACTAAGATTAAAATACCAGATACCACATAAGCAACTTTACGTTTGCTGATGAAATTGATTTTATTATTCTGAAATAAGTTTTTAGTAATAGACGTTGAGAAGTCTAATTTTTTACCGCTATTCACATACCAATCTACTAATAAACGCGTGATGAAAATTGCTGTAAATAATGATGTTACAATACCAATTAATAAAGTAGTTGCAAAACCTTTAATTGGTCCTGTACCAAATACAAATAAGATTAAAGCTGTTAAACCTGTTGTAATATTGGCATCTAAAATAGAAGACAATGCATTTGCGAAACCATCTTTGACCGCTTCTTTTTGTGTTTTACCTTTGCCTAGCTCTTCTCGTATCCTTTCAAAAATAAGCACGTTTGCATCAACAGACATACCAATTGTTAATACAATACCAGCTAAACCAGGTAATGTTAATACAGCTCCTAATCCTGATAATACACCAAAGATTAATAAGATGTTTAACATTAAGGCGATATCAGCGAAGATACCAGCTTTACCATAATACATGATCATCCAAATCAATACTAAAGATAATGCTAATAAGAATGATGTTGTACCACTATCAATTGCTTCCTTACCTAATGAAGGTCCAACTTGATCTGCTTGGATTATCTCTGCTCTTGCAGGTAATTTACCAGCTCTTAATACATTTGATAAATCTTCTGCTTCTTTAACTGAGAAGTTTCCAGAAATTTCTGTGTTTCCTCCAGAAATAGCTCCATTAGACGCTGTTGGTGCAGAATACACGATGTCATCTAAAACAATGGCTATTTGAGTGCCTTGAGCATTAGCTCTTCCAGTAATTTCTTCCCAGATTTTAGACCCTTGAGCATTCATTTGCATAGATACAGATGGCTTGCTTGATTGTGTATAAGATTGGCGAGCATCTGTTACAACACCACCACTTAATTCTGGTTCGTTGTCTCTATTACCTTTTAATGCATATAAATCTACAGTTTCTAAACCAGTTTCGGTATCTAATACAGGTAGTCCAAAAGCGAATTTTGTATAACGTGCATCA
>CAJQOA010000194.1 GCA_905479815.1 uncultured Psychroserpens sp. | reverse complement strand
AACCATGTCTTGACAATCGTCAAACACACCATCTACCTCTAAAGCTGTAATATTTTGACCAAGCGTTGTTAGCTGTTTTTCTTGAATATCACTCACTTTTCCAGAAGGATACAAAATCACAACATTGACACCTTTTACGCCTAGAAACCCGTTAGCAACTGCGCCTCCTGTATCTCCAGAAGTCGCCACTAAAACAGTAACTTCATTTGTGTTGTTTTTATTAAAATAGCCTAAACATCTGGCCATAAAACGAGCACCAACATCTTTGAATGCCATTGTTGGACCATGAAATAATTCTAATGTAGAAATATTCTCATCTAGTTTAATAACAGGAAAGTCAAAAGATAATGTTTCCTCAATAATCGTTTTTAAAACGTCTTCAGGAATTTCCGGACTTACAAATTGCTTTATCGCTTCAAACGCAATTTCAGGATATGATTTGTTGTCAATATCATCAAAAAATGATTTTGGTAGAGGCGTTATCTGCTCTGGGAAATATAATCCTCTATCAGGAGCAAGCCCTTTAACGACAGCGTTTTCAAAATTTGTATCTGCTGCTTTTCTATTGAGACTGTAGTAATTCATTTATAATATTTTAATGCCTTTAGTATTGATTTCTGAAACGTAAACCTCAAACGGAATTCCGGTTTCAGAATATATGTTTGTAATAGCTTTAGCGACTTTTTGAGCATTTTCATTTCCGTAGCATAAACTAAAAATTGATGGTCCAGATCCTGAAATTCCACAGCCTAAAGCGCCATTATCAAGCGCAGTTTGTTTTACTGAATCAAAGTGCGGAATCAACTGACTACGATGAGGTTCTACGACAACATCTGTCAAGGATCTACTCAGTAATTCATAGTCATTTGTGTGCAAAGCATGTACTAAGCTCCCAACGTTTGACCATTGTGTAATAGCATCTTGTAATGCTATTTGCTTCGGAAGAATTGCTCTAGACTCTGAAGTCTTTATTTCAATTTGCGGATGTATAATAACTGCAAATACATCTTTTGGTGTAGGTAATTGTAAAACTTCTAGAGGCGCAACAGATTTCACGAGTGTAAAACCTCCAAAAATAGCTGGAGCAATATTATCTGCGTGCTCGCATTGACTCGCTAAAGCCTCTCCTTTCATAGCGAAGTTGGTGAGTTGTGTTTTGTTGTATGGACGACCTAAAAGTTCGTTCATTCCAAAAACACTTCCAACAGCACTTGCTGAGCTGCTGCCAACACCACTTCCTGGTTTTATGTTTTTGTAGATTTCTATTTCGAATCCACAATCTGGTTGTGCATCTTCTAGCATTGCTAATGCTGATACACCAGCTACATTATTTTCAGCTTCAAATGGCAAATCGTAACCTTCAATTTTAGTGATATGAATCCCTTTTTTATTGATTTTTCTAATCACCATTTCATCACCAATTGTATCAAGACAAAACCCGAGAACATCAAATCCACAGGAGACATTGGCTACTGTTGCTGGTGAAAATATTTTGATTTCGTTCATATCTTATGTTCCGCAATAGCGAACGTAGTTTAGTTATACTATTTCCGAAGAAAGCTTATTTATTACTCACTCTAATAATATCTGCAAATAACCCTGAAGCAGTAACATCTGCACCAGCACCAGCACCTTTGATAATCATAGGTTGTTCTGGGTAACGTTGTGTATAAAACATGACGATATTATCTTTTCCTTCTAGATTGTAAAATGGATGCCCTTGCGGGATTTCTTGTAAGCCAACTTTTGCTTTATCATTATTAAATTCTGCAACATATTTTAACTGGCAATCATTCGCTTTTGCTGAAGCATATAAGTGTTGAAAATGTGCTTCGTCATCAATGAGCGTTTTATAAAAGTCATCAACTGTATTGCTTTCTAAATTTGCCTTAGTTAAAAATGAGTTGTTTACTATATCTTCGAGGTTCATTTCTGTTCCGCTTTCACGAGCTAAAATTAGAATTTTTCTAGCCACATCAACACCGCTTAAATCTATTCTTGGATCTGGTTCTGTGTAGCCTTCTTTTTGAGCTTGCTTTACAACATCGTGAAATTGAGTAGTATCATCAAAATTATTAAAAACAAAGTTTAAACTACCAGATAAAACAGCTTGTATAGATGTTATTTTATCTCCTGAGGCAATCAAATTATTAAGCGTATCAATAACCGGTAATCCTGCGCCAACATTCGTTTCAAAAAGAAATGGAGCGTTATATTTAAGCGATAATTCTTTAAGTTCACTGTAATTCTCATAACTACTTGAGCACGCTATTTTGTTACAAGCAACAACAGCAATGCTATGTTTTAAATAGTCACCATACAATTTTGCTATATCTTCATTAGCAGTCACATCTACAAATATGCTGTTACGCAAATTAAAGTCTTTGGCGCGTTCTAAAAAACCATTTAGAGTTGCTTTTTCTCCTGTTTGTAATGCTGTTTTCCAATCTTTTAATGATAATCCGTTATCATTAAAAATCATGGTTCTAGAATTGGATAAGCCAACGACTTTTAAATTGATTTTTAATTGCTCTTTTAAGTACTTTCTTTGTTGCTTTATTTGTTCAACAAGTCGTTCACCTACATTTCCAACACCAGTAATGAAAACATTGAGTTGTTTATTCTTGTCTTCAAAAAATCGCTCATGTAGCGTGTTTAAAGCTTTTTTTACATCTTTTTCTACTATCACTGCTGAAATATTTCGTTCTGAAGCCCCTTGTGCAATGGCTCTTATGTTAATATTATTCTTTCCTAAAGTTCTAAACATTTTACCGCTTATACCTTGATGACTCTTCATTTTGTCACCTACTAATGCTATTATTGATAAACCAGTTTCAACGATTATAGGATCAATTTTATGTAATGAAATTTCATTTTCAAAGCTCGTGTCAATTGCCGTTTTTGCTAACTGAGCATCTTTAGTATCAATCCCGAAACAGATGGAATGTTCTGATGATGCTTGTGTAATAAAAATGATATTAATCTTTTCTTGAGCTAAAGTTTCGAATAAACGTTTTGAAAAGCCAGGGATTCCAACCATCCCATTACCTTGAAGTGTTAATAAAGCAACGTTATTAATATTAGAAATCCCTCTAACTGGAGTTGTAGAATTTTCTATAAAATCATTTGAAATTTTTGTACCAAAAGCGTCAGGATCTAAGGTGTTTTTTATGTGAATTGGAATGTTTAAATCTAATACAGGTTGCACTGTTGGAGGATATAAAACTTTAGCGCCAAAATGCGATAGTTCCATAGCTTCTTGGTATGATAAATTTTGAATAGGAAATGCTTGTTTTACCAGTTTTGGGTTGGTCGTATACATACCACTCACATCTGTCCATATCTCTAAGGAGTCAACGTTTAGTGCTGCGGCAACTATGGCTGCTGTGAAATCTGAACCGCCTCGACCTAAGGTGGTTATCTCGCCTTTAGTTGATTTAGATATAAATCCAGGTAAGATTGTGATTTGTTGTTTCGCTTCAGAAAAGTAACTTGTTATGTTAGTATTGGTCTGTTGATATTGTACTTCTGCTTTTGTGAAATTAGAATTGGTTACAATCAATTCTTGACTATTTTTTCTAATACAATTCATGCCTCTGCTTTTCATTGTTTCTGCAATAATGAAAGAGGATAAAAGCTCTCCAAAACTGACTAATTTATCAGATGTTTTTGGAGATAATTCATTAATCAAAAACACACCATTTAAAAGGCTTTTTAGTTCTTGTAATTTCTCATTTAAATGAATTAAAATGGCTTCATTTCCTGAAGGAATTAGCTCTGTTAAAACCGAATGATGTTTATTAGAAATGTCATCAAATTCAGAAATATAATCTTGATTTTTATTCTGAGCCATTTCAGCAGCTTTTAATAACTTATCTGTAATTCCTCCAACTGCAGAAACCACACAAATTACACGATTATTTTTTGAATAATTATCGAGTATTGAAATGACTTTATTTATGTTTTTTGCAGATCCTACAGATGTTCCGCCAAATTTTAAAACATTCATTTTTAGATATTTAAAATGTAAATTTTGTTTATTTAAATCTTATTTAAGATATAGAGATTGTTGAAGATATATAGTTAAAAACCCCTCAGGGTTCTCATGCTTAAAGTCATCCCAATAGATAAAGGGATACGAGTTTGAAACATATTTTGATTTAGGTTTGTCATTTTTTTAAGCCTATACATATCAAATGTATTATTTTTACAGTAATAAAAAAATTTTGAAAGATGTTTTGCGCATTTTTCATTCTAAAACGAATAAATTCAATAATTCTCCATATTCATTGATATGAATGAGGATTTAGCAACCAATATTATATACCATACATGAAGATATTTTCTAAAGAACAAATTTACGAAGGAGATCAACTTACAGCAAAAAAGCAAAACATCTCTTCAACAGAGTTAATGGAACGTGCAGGAATTCAAATATTCAATTGGCTACATATGCGTATGCAAGGTGCTCAAGTACCTATTCATGTCTTTTGTGGTATTGGTAATAATGGTGGTGACGGGCTAGTGGTTGCGAGGCATTTAATAACTCATGGTTATAACGTTAAGACCTACGTGGTTAATTGTAGTGACAAGCGTACCAAAGATTTTTTAGCAAATTATGATTTGATAAAACAGACGACTAAAAAGTGGCCAGATATGTTGG
>CAJQOA010000193.1 GCA_905479815.1 uncultured Psychroserpens sp. | reverse complement strand
AAACCATAAATGTCTTGTATTGTTTGTGTTTTTATTCCTAATACTTGATCAGCTCCAGAAAAGAAAGTATATAAAGCAAAAGCTGTCATTACAATTGCAAATACAAGTACTGCGTGAATTATATAACGCTCAAACTTCCATGCTTTTACAGATTTGTCGGACAACTGTCTGTATGGGTCTCCTAAAGTTTCTGCTAATCCACCACAACCACAAACCCAAGAACAATACCAGCGTTTACCAAAGAAATACACCATTATTGGCACAATAACTAAGGTTAACACAATTCCCCAAACCATAATGAAAATTCCTATTCCACCATTATTTATCAGGTCTTTTAAATTCCATTGGAAAAAGAAATCGTAATCTAAAGGAAAGGCATTTTTAAAATCGTAGTAAGGCATTTGAAGTCTTACCATAATTTCGGGAATGATAAATGCAAACACAATTTGAAAGAATAAAACCGATGTAGTTCTAAATACCTGATAAATGTTATGACGGTATTTTATATACATTCTTACTGCCATTACAGTCATTACGACACAATACATAAAACCATAGACAAACCAATGTCCAGCAGGATTACCGCTTAAAAACTCACTAATTGGATCAACTAAAAGTGTCCAGTTCGTTGCGTATTCTGAAGCAAAGTAAAGGACTAAATAGAAGGATACTAAAAATATAAAAACCATCCAGCCAATCCAACCTCGATTTGTAGCGCTTTCATGATAAATGCCATCATTTTTTATTCCTTTTTTACCTAGTAAAATGACGTTTGGTAAAATAAACATCAAAGCACCAATGATCCCTAAACCAAAGGTTAATAACCACATTAAACCTTTGTTGTTAGCGATAAACCCGTTAGCAGACTTCTTGCCAATTAAGGCAGCCATGTCACTAGATTTAGTGTAGATTTTTTTATCCCATTCCTTGTTTTTTGTATGCGCTTCATTCGCATTATCTAAAGCTTTGGAGATTACAGGAGATAAGGTTTGCATACCATTAAAGGTCTTATCTAAAACTTGGTCTTTCAAGGTTTGGATGAAAACCTCACTTTTAATATTGTTATCAGCAACAATTGCTTTAAAAGCGGGTGCTTCAAGGGTAAAGGTGCCTAAGAGAGGTAACGCTGTGAAAATGGCTAATCCTATTAAGAAAATAACCAATCCTATATTTTTAATTGCTTTCATGTGCTTGTTTAATTTGTTTAAATTGATAAACGTTTGAATTAGGCTTTGCTAAAAATGCGTTTCCAACTCTTTTTGTGTGCAGTAAGACTGGTATTAAATGTATCGTTGTATTGTTTTAGAATATCGCTTTCATAAGCTTTATAGAATTCTGGATCAAAATTGGCATCTTTTAAATAACTCATGACGTAATCTACGTCTCGTTTTTCGGTAAGCCATCTGTCAAATATGTCGTGACGCATTCTAATTCCGAAGGTATTAATGCCTAAAAAAGCTCTTGTTTCTTTGTGAAAAGCGACTGTAATACAAATATCTTCTTTATGATGTTTCCAATGAAAATGTTGTTCGTATTCTGGTCTACCACGTTCACCAAAAACCCAACCATAAGTTTGATATTCGATATCTAAAAATTTAGCTGAGTTAAACCAATGTCCTGGTTTGTATTCTAAACGATTACCACATATTGTTTGCGCTAACGTTTCTCCCATCATACGACCTGTGTACCAAACTGCTTCAATAGGTCTGCGGTTACCAATAGGGTTATGTTGCTCTGCACAATCTCCAATGGCATATACATCTGGAATATTAGTTTCTAAAAAACGATTGACTTTTACACCACGGCCTAATTCAATTTTTGAAGATTTCAAGAAATCAATATTAGGTGCAACGCCAGCCGTAAGGCCAACGACATTACATGCGAGTTCTTCACCAGTTTCTTCGATGATAACAGATTTTACTTTTCCGTTTTCATCTGCATTTATGGCTTTCAAATTAGTAGATAAACGTAAATCAATATGGTGATTTTTAATATGATCATTAATCATTTGGCTTTCACCTTTTGGTAACACACCATCCCAAAAACTAGACTCTCTTACTAAGAAGGTTACTGGGATGTTTCTAGAGTTTAGCATTTCGGCTAATTCAATACCAATTAAACCACCACCAACAATTACGGCACGTTTACATACGTCTTTATTTGGCGCATAGGCTTCAAGATTATCTAAATCTTGTTTGTGATACATGCCCATAACACCATCCAGATCTTGTCCTGGCCATCCAAATTTATTCGGTTTACTACCTGTTGCTATGATGAGTTTGTCGTAATTGAGATGTCCGCCATCTGCAAATTGTAATACTTTATTATCAGTATCAATATCTTTTACATAAGCCTTGAGAAGTTCAATTCTATTCTTTTTCCAAAACCAATTTTCATAAGGTTGCGTATGCTCGAATTTCATATGACCCATATAAACATACATTAGTGCTGTTCTTGAGAAGAAATAATCAGTTTCTGCAGATATGATTGTGATTTTTTTGTCGGAGAGTTTTCTAATATGTCTGGCTAAAGTGACACCAGAAATTCCATTTCCTATAATAACGATGTGATTCATCTGTTAGTTTTTATTTATGATTAATAGTCAGATGCAATTCGTTAAAATAGAAATATATAGATGTATACATTCTGTCTTGACTCATTTCATAAAGTTTGGTTGTTGTGACGGTTCTGTCGAAACTAAAGGTAATAACTTAATTGTGGTTTCTAATTTATATCTGTTTTAAATTAAAAAATTTTGTAAGGTTTTCTTCGGAAGTTAGACGTTGATTTTTTTTTAAAATCCTTGTAAGTAAAGGGTTTTTAGACGACTTAGCAATTGTAAAATTTTAATAAAAGATAAAATAGTTATGAAACGAGCATATTCAAAAACTGAATCAAATAAAACATTTTGTAATAGCGAACAACATGTGCCCTATAAAAAGAATAAACATAAACACATAACATATAAATTATTTATACTCACACTTTTTGCAGGGTTCAGTTTTGGTTTTGCACAAAACACATCAGACTTTTTTACGGCGTCAGATGCTTTTTTTAAAGCCAACGTTTCAAACGGAAAAGTCGCTTACTCTAAAATAAATGATAATCCTGAAGCACTTAATGAACTAGTTGATTTAGCTGCAACAGTTTCAGTATCTAAAAACGATTCAAAAACCTATCAAGCGTTTTGGATTAATGCTTATAACGTTTCAGTTATTAAAGGGGTTATTAATAATTACCCAATAAAATCACCTCTAGACAAGGCTGGTTTTTTTGATAAAATAACTTATAAAATAGCTGGAGAATCTATCACACTTAATGACATAGAGAACAAAAAATTAAGGGCTCAATTTAAAGATGCGCGTTTTCACTTCGTCTTAGTTTGTGGTGCTATTGGCTGTCCGCCTTTAATTAATAAAGCTTATAAGCCAAACACTTTAGAAGCACAATTGCAAAAGCAAACTGAAATAGCACTTAACAATCCAAACTTTATTAAAGTAAAGAAAAACAAAGTAGAGCTTTCAGAAATTTTTAAATGGTACAAAGAAGATTTTGTAAGAAACGGAAACGAAGTCGATTTCATTAACGCTTTCCGAAGTGAAAAAATAGAATCAAAAACAAAAGTGTCTTACTACTCGTATAACTGGACCTTAAACAAACAATAAAGAAAAATTAAACAACCAAAAAAATTGAAATGAGAAAAATAATCACATTAATAGCAATCGTAGCGTTCACATTTGCTGGATTTTCACAAGAGGATCAAAACCAAGAGAGAAGTGTTATTCAAGAATATACTCCATCAAAATTACTAAATAAGGGCCAATGGGATATTAAATGGTTTAACAATCTTTATACGCAAACCAAGAGCACGTTTTCAGACGGTAAAGAACCACGTCAAACTTTTTTCACATCTACAATTGATGTATTTACTGGACTCTCAGAGAATAGTAGTTTTAATGTTGGGTTATTATTAGAGTTTCGATCAAATGTAATTAACGATAGAAGCGCTTTAGATGTTTTCTCATTTGATGGAGAACGAGGAACAGCACGTTCAGGATTTACATCATTTGCACCAGCAGTGAAATTTAATCCTATTAAGAGTGTGAGCAATTTTACAATTCAAACTGCTTTTCACATTCCGTTAGTAGATCAAGAAACTGATGATGGTGTATTTTTAGATCAAAAAGGATTCATTTTTCAGAATAGATTCTTCTACGATTATACATTTCCAGGAGATAAATGGCAGTTATTTACAGAGTTAAATACAGAGTATAACTTCGGAAAAAAAGCAGTCCAAGATGCTAACTTTGATACTGTAGAAGGCAGTTTTGCTAATAATAGTTTGAATATAACACCAGGTGTGTTTATCAGTTATTTTCCAAGCCCTAAATTTACAATACTAGGTTTGATGCAACACTCACAACGTATAGATACAGGTAACGATTTTGAGCAAGATTTCACTGCAATTGGAGGAGGAGCAAAGTATCAACTCACAAAAAGCTTAAATATTGAGACCCTTTATACCAATTTTATTAGAGGAAATAATACAGGACTCGGACAAACTTTTAACATTGGTTTGAGGGCTTTGTTCTAGAAGTATAGGTTTTAAATCAAAATGTTAAGTTAAAAAGATCCCATTTCATAGTGGGATCTTTTTATATTTAGGCTATAAATTTATTTAGATGACTGTTTTTAGATGCATTGCCTTACTATTTGTACTCTCTTCATGTTCTGCGCAATCAGAAAAAGTGAATGGCGTAAGTTTTGTTGCTTCGCGAGATGCTGTTAATGATATTCATACAAATCCTGTAGTTAATGTTGGTGCTAATTATGCAGCGATTATGCCTTTTGGGTTTATTAAAAATTTAGAACATCCAGAAATCATCCATAATACAGATAGACAATGGTTTGGAGAAACTAGAGCAGGAGGTAAGCAATACATTGAAGAATTAAGGAAAAAGAATATTAAAATAATGGTCAAACCACAAATTTGGGTTTGGAAAGGTGAGTTTACAGGATATATTAAAATGGCCAATGAAGAGAATTGGAAAATCTTAGAAGATTCTTATACGAGTTTCATTATGGAGTATGCTGAGTTAGCGCAAGAAACCAAAGCTGAAATCTTATGTATTGGAACAGAATTAGAAAACTTTGTAAAAGAACGTCCAGATTACTGGAATAATTTAATCATCAAAATAAAAACGGTTTATAGTGGAAAACTAACTTACGCAGCCAATTGGGATGAGTTTAAACGCACGCCATTTTGGGGTGAATTAGATTATATTGGAGTTGATGCCTATTTTCCAGTAAGCGATACACAAACACCAACAGTGGCAGAGTGTAGAGCTGGATGGCAAAAACACAAAGCAGTTATTAAATCGTTATCTGATAAACACGATAGACCAATTTTGTTTACAGAATGGGGTTATAGAAGTGCAGATTTTACAGGTAAAGAACCATGGGTAAGCGATCATACATGGACCTCATTAAATTTTGAAGGACAATCAAATGCAACAGAAGCTTTATTTGAAGAATTTTGGACAGAAGAATGGTTTGCAGGAGGTTTTGTATGGAAATGGTTTCATGCGCATGACAAAGTTGGAGGAGAAAAAGACAATCAATTTACACCGCAAAATAAACCTGTAGAAACGGTGATCCAATCCTTCTATAAAGCTGAATAAATTTCTTCAATATTTGCGTAAGGATATGTGATGTAACCGACCAAAGAGTCTAATAATCGTTACATGAAAACTCTAATCACATTTTTCTTCTTATTAACCAGCTTTGCTTATGCCCAAGAGGCAACAGTCGCAGATTTGAAAGTTCAAGGAAATAAAAAATTAAGATCTTCATTTGTAAAAAAAATATCCAATATAAAATCTGGAGTCAAGCTTGATTCTACAGTTATTGAAGCAGATATAAAACTGTTAAAACGCTTGCCGTCTATAGCACATGCCTATTATCAAGTGTTTCCAGCTGGAGATAATACGTACAATGTGTTTTATAATATTGAGGAAAACTTCACGATTATCCCATCTGCAAATGTATACACAACCAATGATGATGAGTTTGCTTATCGTTTAGGTTTGTATGAGTTTAATCTCTTCGGAAGAAACATGACATTTGGAGGTTTTTATCAAAAGGATATATATAATTCTTATGCTTTAAATTTTAGAGCACCTTATCTGTTTTCTAGACAGTTTGGATTAGCAGTGAATTACCAAGATTTAACCACGCAAGAACCCGTGTTTTTTGATAATACAACATCAAACTATAAGTATAATAATGAGTCTACCGAAGTATTAGCATTGTTTCAACTCAATTTTAATAATCGTTTTGAGTTTGGACTTAATTACTTCACAGAAGATTATGAATATAAGTCTGGAGCAACCAATCCAAATGTGCCTCAAGAACTGCGAGTACATAAGTTACTTTATAAATTGATTTATGAATACAATAATCTAAACTACGATTATCAATACGTAGAAGGCTTTAGTAGTCTTTTCAATTTTCAATATGTAACCTCAAGAAACGAATCTCAATTACCCGCTTTTTTAATTGGGTGGAATGATTTTCAATACTTTAAACGCTTCGGAAATAAAGGCAATTGGGCTAGTCGATTACGACTAGGAATTGCTACAAATAACGACACGCCCTTTGCGCCTTTTTCTGTAGATAATAATTTAAATATTAGAGGTGTGGGAAATACGATTGATCGGGGAACAGCAGCTGTTGTACTAAATACAGAATACCGTCACACGCTCTATGAAAAAGATTGGTTTTCACTTCAAGGGAATGCTTTTATTGATGCAGGAAGCTGGAGGAATCCTGGAGGAGATTTTGGAGATTTTGGTGAGTCTCAAAATATACGCGTGTATCCAGGTGTAGGTGTACGCTTTATTCATAAAAAAATCTTCAATGCCATTTTTAGAATTGATTACGGATTTGGTGTAACTGACGACGCAACACAAGGGTTGGTCTTTGGAATTGGGCAGTATTTTTAAGCTTAATTTAATTTTCATACTAGAGACATAAAGGAAATATCTTAATTTTGTGTAAAATTTTGATATATGAGAACATTAGCTATAGGAGATATTCATGGTGGACTTAGAGCTTTGATTCAGCTTTTGAATCGTGCAAACGTAACTACAGATGATAGACTCATATTTGTTGGTGATTATGTAGATGGCTGGAGTGATTCTGCCCAAGTTGTTCAATATTTATTGGAGTTGTCAAAAACAAATGATTGTACATTTATAAAAGGAAATCATGATGTTTGGTGCGAAGATTGGTTGCGAACAGGAGAGGGAGAACCAGTTTGGCTAGCTCATGGTGGTAAAGAAACAGTTGAAAGCTACGAGACGTTTTCCGAAGACGATAAAAAGCAACACTTATACTTTTTTGAAGATATGGATTTGTGCCATATAGATGACCAAAATAGATTGTTTCTTCATGCTGGTTTTACGTCGATGCATGGTATAGAAAGAGAAATTCATAAAGAGAATTTTTACTTTGATAGGACACTTTGGGAAATGGCATTAACGATGGATAAACGTATTGATAAGAACTCAGAGTTGTATCCAAACAGGCTTAAACATTACCATGAGATTTATATTGGTCATACACCAACAACAAACTTTAACCAGGATAAACCCATGAATGCTATTAACGTGTGGAATGTCGATACAGGAGCCGCTTTTTTAGGAAAATTATCTGCTATAGATATTGATACTAAGACCGTTTTTCAAAGCGATACTTTGAAAGATTTGTACCCAAATGAATTAGGACGTAATAAAAGTTGATTTTTTATTCGAAAATTAGTTTGCCTTCTAATACAAACGCATCGGCAACCGCATTTTCTTTCATCTTTTTAAAAAAACTAGGCGAGTTAAACTTAATACCATAAGTTGTTCTATCTATTATATGATTAAAGTACATTGTTTTTTCTTTTATGGAGACTTCAATGGTTTCCTCTTTTGTGATATTTTTTATCGTCATATTTCCTACTAAAATAGCTTTGTTGTTTTTTATTATAACAGGTTTTGTGATTTCAAAAGTTGCAGTTTCAAAAGTTTCAACCTCAAAAAAATCGTTACTTCTCAAATGGGTTTTTAGATCATTATTTTCATGATTTAAACTTTTCATGTCAATAATTACTTTTAAGGATAGTATAGTGTCTTTATTTGTTTTTAATGAACCTTCTTTGGCCTTTAAACTTCCTGATAAGGAATAGGTGTCAAAAGCAGCTTTTCCAGTCCAGTTTAAATTACTTTGGTTAGTGTTTAATTGTAATTCTTGTGCGAATACTGTTATTGAAATAAAGAGCATTGCAATATTTAAAATGTGTTTTGAAATTTTCATAATTAGATTAGTTTAAAGGTTTGTCTGTTGTGTTTATTGTTCCGTATCCACATATGGTATTTCCGTTTTTGTCTTTTCCTATGAAATACCACATGGCCCAGCCTCCAAAAAGTTTTTCTCCAACACGCCAATTATTTGCCCAAACATAAGGCTGGCCTTGTTGCATAATTTGCTTTTTTGTTCCAAAATTTTTGTCTAATTCTTTAAGAGGGTAAGACTTTCTTAAATTCCATGTGTTGTTGTAATAGAGGTATGCTCCATATTCGGTAATTGTAATCTCACTGTCTTGACAAAGAATTACAGTAGTATGTTTCCAGTAATAGTTGTCTTCAATTTTGATAGGATGATTTTCCTTCGGAAAGTTGAGAACCTCAATTCCAACTTTAATTTGTTTTAACTTTTCTGGAGTACTGTTTTTAGGAGGTGCTGCATAGTTCGATTGGCTCCATGACATCGATACTATTAATGCACTTAGTAATGTGATTATTGTTTTCATCGTTTTTGATTTTTAAAATGATGAAACAAAGATGCGTTTTAGAGTAATGCCAGTCGTCTCAGTTATATAATTGAGACTTATTTTAAGTGTTTGTAAGGTCTCAATTCATGAATAAACGCTATTTAAGTAATTGATTTTAAATACCTTGGAGACTTTCCGGTTAATTTTTTTACAGCACGATTAAATGAGGCTTTAGAATTGAAGCCAACGTCGAAGGCGAGTGATAAAAGAGTAAAATTATCGTTTTTAGGATTTATTAAAAGTAATTTTAGTTCTTCAATTCGATAAGAATTTACAAAATCATTAAAGTTCATCTTGTAAACTGTATTTAAACATTTCGTAGTCAAATACGATTTAACGTCTATGCGTTTAGATAAAGTGGATAAAGTTAAATTTGGATCTTTATAGGCTTTTTCATTTTCCATGATATGCTTTAAATTTTTAGCAATATCATCAAGTTGCTGTTTTTCTTTTGATGATAAAACAGCTTTCATTTTAATACTACTTTCATTTCGTTTGCCAAACCCTTCAATTCCTAACCAATATGTAATTAATGCCATTCCTATAAATAACGGATAATGATACCAACGATTAAAAGCATAATCAAAAAAGAAAAAATCTATGAGTACAATTACAATTATAGATATTGAGAATAATCTTAGAATTTTCAGTAATCGCTTAATCCACGTTGTGTTTTCATATATAACTTCATAACCTTCGTAGGTTTGGGGTTTTAAAAATTTCTCGGCGATATACGTGTAAAAAATTATAAGCAAAGCTGAAATCACAAACATAGTTGGGTAGTGCATCCAAACGATATAACCATAGTATCCCAGCCAAGAGAGGCTTTCTCGTGTGCCATCCCAGAAAAAATTTTGAGATTTTATAAAATTACTCCAAATAAATTCTATAATAATAGGAAGAAAATGAATCCAATCATGCTTAAATTTTAATTTGAAGTTGGGTGTGACATAAGCCTTGACAAAAAAGAAAATTAAAGCGCCATAAATCCAATTATACTCTAATAAAAGATGATACCAAGTATCGTATGAACCAATATCAAGAAATTTTAGAATTTCTACAGTTAACCGATAAGAGAAGAAAAATAATATGGCAGATAAAAACCTGTTAGCTGGTATGTTAGCAGTTTTTCTTTGCCACAAAATGATGCTATACACCAAGCCTTGAACTGCTCCTAAGGCCAATATGATGGGAAGTAAGATTTCTATAGTTTTCACTTCTATAAAGATAAGCAAGTCTCTTTACGAAGCAATATTCTTCTTGTAATAGTCAAATAAATCATCTGCACTAGCTCCAAACCACTTCTTTACATAAATGGCCCAAAAGTGATATTGCAATTTCCAAACACCATGTTTACGATAGAGTCGTGCTGAGGTTTTTATTTTTTCATTGATAACAACAAACTCATTTCTAGCATACAATTCGTTAATCAATACGTTGTCTTCATAAATAGTAAAGCTTTCATCAAAACCACCTATGTCATCAAAAAGTGCTCGCGTAATAAATTGACTTTGATCACCACCACGACATGCTCTCCAACTAAATTGTGTGAGCCAACTCGCTAGCTTTAACCACCAATGATTGCTATCAAATTTTAATCTAAAGCATCCAGCATTGTGGCCTTTCTTTACTTCGGAAATGATAGATGCATCAAAATGTAACGGTGGAAAAGAATCGGCATGTAAAAAATAAAGAATGTTGCCTCTCGCTACTTTAGCGCCAAGATTCATTTGCTTGGCTCTTCCTTTTGGAGATGAGAGTAGCTTAATTTTTAGGCCTAAATTCTTGATGATATTTTGCGACCCATCTGTGCTTCCGCCATCAACGACTATAATTTCTGAAATGTTCTGCAAAGACGAATGGTCTATGACATGAAAAAGTAGATCTTCAATAGTTTCAGCTTCGTTTAATACAGGAATAATTATGCTTATCATATTTCTATCTACGTAAAAATACGAGTTCTAGTGTTGCTCGTTTAAACTCCAGTTATAATCTTTATAACTCTTTTTTGCTTTTGAAGAAATCTCAACATCAGAATACAGATTGAAAAAATCAATTAAATCTTTACCATCTTTTTTAAAATCACCACCATACCATTTGAATATTTTGGAGATTTTTATTGAGTTTTCACTGAATTCGTTTTTTGTTGTGTCACTTAAAAAGCCTTTGGTTAATAAGTCTAAATCGGCTTCTAGAGTTTTTGCAGTAAACGCTTTGTTGTATAATCTTGGGCAAGACACAGCAGC
>CAJQOA010000192.1 GCA_905479815.1 uncultured Psychroserpens sp. | reverse complement strand
CGGAAAATCCTACGGATTTTCCTCTGGTTCGTTTTCTTTTACTAATTTAGACCTAGCCAACGCAACTAACCATACACGAACACGTTGGGTTTAATGCTTAAAAAGATTTATTTAACTTAGAAAGCATTTTTTATTTCTATTTTATAAATTCTGATTATTTCTATTTTATAAATTCTGAAATTCTTTTACCGTTTGATTGACCGTTAATCCAAAAGCACACCCAATAGATAACCCAAGTAACCACTAGATAAAAGAATAACATTAGCAAGAGATAGTCATGATATATTTACATCAAGCAATACTGCTATAATCAAATAAAAACAATAATCATGAAAAATTTAATGCTATTAACTACCTTTTTATGTATCGTATTTACATCATGCAGCAAAGAAGATATCAACGAACAACCTCTACAAGAACAAACAGAAGCTGCATATGTATTTAAACTATCTCAAGGGAATGAATGGGAAGCTGTTCTTAATTCTCAATTAGAAAATAAAATAAATACTGAATTTATTTCAAGTAGAAACGGAAATAGTTTACATGCACATGGCAATTTTAGTGGCTTTAACGGAGGTCTAATTTCTTTTTCAGGAACTCAAAACAATGGAGGTGTTCACGGAAGCGCAACACTTGAAGTTACTTTTGGTCCTTTTGGTACAGCTAATGTTGTTCTAGAAACGGTAAGTGTCATTTCTATAGGTGATAATGAAGCAGTCTATGGTGGTCAAATTACTGAAGTCTTAGAAAACACTGTAATGTTCCCACCACCACCACCTGGATTTCCAGCACCACCATGTGATGCTTATGAACTTGGAACCTATGTGTACTTCGCTGTAAAAGATAACGGACAAGGAGATAACTCACCAGCTGACCAATTCAGCCCTATCTTATCAAATAGTTGTTTTGAAGACCCTAGTGGAGGTGCTAATAATCCATGGTCATTTTTTGGATTTACAGATGTAGAGTCATCTGACGATAAAATAAAAGTAAACGATTAAACCGTTAGATATTTACTATTAATCTTTAAGTGTAGTATCGAGTTAAGCCTTGACACTACACTTAAAAACAAATGGAAAACACTCAAATAATGACCTTTCATATTCCCGTAATACATTAACATCTTCATTTAAAATTTTTTAAGCGTACCTTCGGAATATATTATTGATATAAGATTTATTAGAACAGTTTATATGCATTGGAATACTAAAACTATTAACCCTCAAGATTTAATTAAAATCTCCAGAGGAGACGATAAAGTAATTCATAAATACCTTTTACAATTTCAAGAATTGATTCCACAACGGATAAATAGTTTAAAAGAATATTTAAAGGTTGAGGATAGAAAGCAGGTGCGTCAATTATTACACCAAATGAGTCCTCAAATACAGTTTTTTGGAATTATGGATCTTATAAAACCAATTAGACGATTAGAACTCGATTACGATACAATGCCTATAGAAGAATTAAATACATTAGTAGAAGCAGTAATCATAAAGCTAAATCTCGCGCTTAATGATGTATATTTAACACTCAAAGAAAATTTCTAACCACCAACCCGCATGAAAGCAAAGCAGCTATTTTTTTTCATTGTCTTTTTCTACTTTTTCTTTTCAATTCATGCACAAGTCAATAAAGATTCACTTTGGGCAATTTGGAGTGATCAAGGTAAGCCTGTTTTAGATCGACTGGATGCTATCAGTAAGATGTCAAAAGATGCACAAGGTATGTATAGACCAGCTAACTTAGATACTGCTTACTATCATGCGCAATTACAATACAAACTAGCCGAAACTCATAATATTAAAAAATATATGGGAAGAGCTTTAGGGAGTCAAGGTAGCTATTTTATGAATACACAAAGAAATAGTGAGGCTCTTGAACTCTTTAAAAGATCTAGGGCAATTTCAGAGGAAGTGGATGACCAATATAATATTGGAGCAATGTCATTTAATATTGGTGTCATCCATTTTAAACAAAGTAATCCTGGTAAATCCATACCACAATTTGAACGTGCAGCTAAAATATTTAAAAAAATTGGCGAGATAAGACTTCAAGGAGCTGCCTTAAGTATGACAGCAAATCTATATGCTTCTCAACAAGATGAACGGAGTGTGGAGTATTTAAGTAACGCTGTTGTCATTTTTGAAGGGTTATTAAAGAAAGATGACAATCCAAGAGATCGTATGATGGTTACTATGATGAAAAACCAACTTAATAGTCTCAATAAAAAATATAATCTAATTGAAGACACTAAAACAGATAGCCTCATTAGTGCAGATGACCTTGAAAAACTAAATGTACCACCAGATGCACCAATTGCACTTTCAAAAGCTGGTGAACAGGCACTTGTAAAAGGTGATGTTACCCAAGCTGAAAACAATTTTAATGAAAGCATTAAACAAAGTGAAGTGTTGGAGAGCGAGACAGTCACTGCGGCTTATTTAATAACTGCAGGACAGGCCTTTTTTAACAATAAACAATATTCTAAAGCGCTCCCTTATTTTCAAAAAGCGCTCGTAATTGCCAATAAAGAACAGATATTAGAAATGCGAGGGCAAGTATATTCCTACTTATATGAAACACATCATAAATTAGAGCATCATCGTCAAGCTTTAGACATGTTTCAAAAGGCAATTAAAATAGAAGATTCAATAGTAAATTTAGAAAATGCTAAGGCCGTTATTCAACTCAAAGTTGAATCTGACTACGATAAACAAAAAGCAATTGATGACGTTGAAAATGAAAAAGAAATTGCAATAGCAACACAGAAAACAAAAGCACAGAGAAACATTTCTATAGCTATTGGTGTGGTGTTACTTCTAATAACGATATTGGCTTTTGTTATTTTTAACCGCCTAAAAGTAACCAGGCAACAAAAAGCGATTATTGAAGAACAGAAAAAGAAGGTTGAACAATCTGAAAAATACAAAGAACAGTTTCTAGCCAATATGAGTCATGAAATTAGAACACCAATGCATGCGATTTCTGGAATGACAAAAATATTACAACGTAACGATCATCCAAAATCACAAGATGTATTTCTAAAAGCCATGCGCGCAAGTTCTGACAATCTAGTTGTTATTTTAAATGATGTTTTGGATCTTTCTAAAATAGAAGCTGGTAAACTAGAAATTGAGAATATCTCACTAAACCTTGAAGTTGTAATAGAGAATGTTATTCAAATCCTCAAATTTAAAGCAGAAGAAAAAGGCTTGATTTTATCTCATGAGATTTCAGAAAATGTACCAACTTTGGTAATGGGAGATCCGACTCGATTAAATCAAATCTTAATCAATCTTGTTGGAAATGCGATTAAGTTTACTGAAAAAGGGACTGTTGACATCTTAGTTTCTTCAGCTAACAATAAACTCAACTTTGAAATAAAAGATACTGGTATAGGAATTCCTAAAGATAAACAAGAAACTATTTTCGCTGCTTTTGAACAAGCAAAAGAATCGACAACAAGATATTATGGAGGCACAGGACTTGGACTTAGTATTTCTAAACAACTAGTCGATTTACAAGATGGGAAAATATGGGTCGAAAGTTCTGAAGACAAAGGAAGTACGTTCTATTTTGAACTTCCTTTAACTATTCCACAGTCCGATGCCATAAGTCAAAATTTCATATCTGAAGACAAACTAAAAACAATGGCAGAATCCTTAAAAGGGATTCGTATTCTTATTGCTGAAGACAATCCGTTTAATCAGATGATTGCTCAAGATGATCTGTCGTATTATATTGAAGATATCACAATTGATACTGTTAAAAATGGTGTATTAGCCATTGAGAAATTCAAAACAAACAGCTTTGATTTAATCCTTATGGATGTACAAATGCCTGAAATGAATGGATTTGAAGCCACTAAAAAAATCCGAGACATCGAACAATCTGAAAAACGAGATTCTAAAATCCCAATCATTGCAATGACAGCAAGTTTATTGAAAACAGAAATAGATAGTTGTTATAATTCTGGTATGGATAATTATATTCCAAAGCCATACAAAATTGGAGAATTAATTGTACCTATATTTAACGTGCTAAAGTCATAGTATGAATTTTGATAAAATCAGATGTTTAATTATTGATGACGATCCTTTTATATTGGAACTACTTCAAGATAAGTTAGATCAATATTTTCCAGACATAGAAGTTCTATCTGTCGCTAGTAGTGGAAAAAAAGGTATGCTGGAAATTGCAAAGCATAACCCAGAACTTATTTTTCTTGATGTAGAAATGGCTGATATGACTGGTTTTGAAATGTTATCTCAATTATCAGAGATAAGTTTTCAAACAATTTTTATCACGTCTTATAGTCATTACGCTATAAAAGCCATTCGTTTTAATGCTTTGGATTATTTATTAAAACCTATAGACTTAGGTGAGTTAAAAAAAGCAATAAAGCGATACAAAATTCATAATAAAGAAAATCTCCAAAAAGAAAATTTATCTCTAGCATTAAAAAATATAGCTAACAAAAATGTTTCAAATCATATCCTAAATTTAAAAACTCAAGATGGCCATTTAAGATTAGTTTTAAATGACATTGTTCATATTGAGGGTGATAGAAACTACAGCTATATCAACTTAAAAAATGGAACAAAAAAGCTAGTTACAAAGACTTTGATTGAACTTGAAGAATTGCTTGATTCTAAAGGTTTTTATCGTTGTCACAAATCTCATATAATTAATGCCCAACATATCACATCTTATTCAAAAGGGTCTTTAGTTGAACTTTCTAAAACGATAAGCATTCCAATATCGCGAAGAAAAAAGAAACCTTTTATAGAATGGTTTATAGCTTACCAAAATATAAACTAATGGAATATAAAACACACTAAACCCAACAACGTGTATAGTCAATTGTTCGGTCTGTCTGCACACGGGAAATCCTAGCGGATTTTCCTAATGGTTCGTTCTCTTTTTACTAACTTAGTGCTGGCCAACACAACTGAACCATACACGAACACGTTGGCAAGAATATGAAAAGAACACGTAGAAATAATAAAACGAATCGATTTTCAATAATGTTTCCGATTATAACTATAGTCGGATTAGGTGTTATTACGATGTTCTCGTCATTTTATGAAGAAAGTTGGCTATTCGATTGGAATGGAATTAATATCAGTGTAAAAGATTCAATTAGTGTTTA
>CAJQOA010000191.1 GCA_905479815.1 uncultured Psychroserpens sp. | reverse complement strand
TTATCTGTTTCACCAATTTGTTTAACTGGATACATAGCTTTACCACGCTCATACTCTTGCTCGTAAACTTTTCCTTCTCTATAAACTGTTGCTTTTAAATTTTCAGATAACGCATTTACACAACTTACACCAACACCGTGTAAACCACCAGATACTTTGTAAGAATCTTTATCAAATTTACCACCTGCTCCAATTTTAGTCATTACAACCTCAAGTGCAGATACACCTTCTTTTTTGTGAAGACCAATTGGAATACCACGACCATCATCTTCTGTGGTGATAGAGTTATCTTCATTTATAATTACTGTAATATTATCACAATGACCAGCTAATGCTTCATCAATCGAGTTATCTACAACTTCATATACCAAGTGGTGTAAACCACGAGTACCAACATCTCCAATATACATCGAAGGACGCATACGCACATGCTCCATTCCCTCAAGGGCCTGAATACTATCTGCTGAATAATTATCCTTATTAAACTCTTCTTTTTTCTCGCTCATAAATTTTAATTCATTTTAAAATATCTAGTTCTTCTTTTACTGTAAAATATCAATCTTACATGTCATAAAAAAAGATGCATGTAGCATCCTTTCGAGTACAAACAAAGATACGAAATTACAAAGCTTTTTTAAAGCTTTCCATCGACAGGTTTCAATAATTATTAACATTTGTTAATTACTCAAAACTCTCTTAAACGGGCTTAAAAATAGCTTAAAGATGATTTTGATGTTTTTTAACATCTTAGGAAATGAGCTAAAAACACAAAATGCCTTATAGATGATATTTTGAATCTTGAACATCAACTAAAACACCTTAGTTTAAGCTGATTTTTTCGACTTTACAACCCTTATAAAATCATCCCATTTCCAAATGAAAAACGTGACCAATAAAAAGAAGGCATTCCATAGTATTATAACGATGATAAATGGCGTCCATGTTTCAAAAGTTATTGTTTCTGGAATATAAAAAACACTACTTCCATTATTAGATTTTGCAACCATATGGTGTGTTGCCCAATTATTCCCTAAATGTATTCCGATAGGAAAAAACAAGGTTTTAGATTTCAATAAAGCGGTTGCAAATAATAAGTGACCAATAGGAATTGTTATCACTAAAAAAAGAACCATGCCTTTATTTTGAATTACTCCGCTATCAAGAATATGAACGAGCATGAATAACGTAGCAAAAATTATGTTTGCAACAATCACATTCGTTTTCTCTATTGTCTTTTTAAACGCATAGCCTCTAAATAAGAACTCTTCTACAGCTACAGTTGGTAAAATAATATAGAGCGCATACAACATCTCATTATAGTGTATGCTTGATGTCGTTACCTCTAAAGTCTCTCCAGTATATAACCCTCTAACGTATTTAGCCAACACAAAAGCAACAACACCAATTAACAAACCTAAAGGCAGAAAACAAATAGTCTTAAAAGATAAATTTAAACCAATGTCCTTAAGTGATTTCTTATCTGTTTTGAAAAGGAGCCATGTCGTTAGAACTAAAAGAATAACTGATGTAAAAGGAAAGTAGCGTTTTAAAAAAGGTGTTTCTATTATTCCACTTATAAAAAGAGAAAAACCGTATAAGAAGATTGCCAATATAAATCGAGAAAGTGTCGGGTATTTAGAGACGATTGTTTTCATAATATTGCACATAAAGTTGCTTAGCTAATACTGCATTAGCTATAAAAAAAAGATTAAAATTAAAAACGGATTAAGCCTTTGGTTTTAAGAAAGGAATAGAGAGTGGATAGTAATAGGTATGTGAACTCAAAGCCGACATTAGATTCTTAATACTAAAAATAACACCATAGAGAAACACAACTCCAGTCACAAAAAAGTTATGCCCAGGAAATGGAAAAAACAATAACAGTGATATAATTAAAAGTAGATTAATAGTGCAATGAAAGTTAATTATGGCTCGTCCATGTTCGTCATAGACTTTATTATCCTCTGCTTTACTAATCCATAGAAATAATGGAATTAGAACATTTGCAAATGGAATAATAAGTCCAAAAAACGGAGAACCATGAAGCAACAACATCCACTTTCGTTTAATGATTTCTTCATTTGGATTATCTAAAACCAATAAGTCATCTACTTCAATATCTAACCCAACTGCTAATAATTTTACAGTTTGCAAATGCGGTTGAACTTCACCTTTTTCTATACGTTGAATTGTTCTAACGCCAACAGTCGTTCTTTCAGAAAGTTCATCTTGCGTGAAGCCTTTTAACTTGCGTTGATATAATAAGTTTTCTTTTAAAGTCTGTTGTTTCATTTTGTATCAGTTTTGTTGGTACAAATCTACAATGCAAAGTTGGTTTTATACACGCCATTTAAATGTCACCTATCTGTCATTTACAGGTTTTAAAAGGGTTTAAAGCTGTGTTTTATAAAAAGTTGGCACCTGAGCCGTTTTCCGAAGAAAATAAAATATTACCATTTTTAAATGTTACTCCTTTTGCGATATCAGATTTAAGGAGCATTGCTCCATCTGCATCTATATAATCTAAAAGTGGTGCTAATTGCACTAAACTTGAAATCCCAATCGAGGATTCTGTCATACAACCAGCCATAACTTTTAACCCATTTTGTTTAGCCATTTCTATCATTTTAAGAGCTGGTGTAAATCCTCCACATTTCATGAGTTTAATATTAATACCATGAAAAGTATCTAAGCATTTATAAACATCCTCAAACCTTTGACAACTTTCGTCTGCAATGATTGGCAATACACTGTCTTGCTTTAAGATTTTCATACCGTCCCAATCTGCTGCT
>CAJQOA010000190.1 GCA_905479815.1 uncultured Psychroserpens sp. | reverse complement strand
TGGGCTCAATATGCCTGGATTATCTTCATCCCAATTGTCATTTTTATAATTACAGCTGTTTCAAATGGAGCAAATCTTACGGATGGAATTGATGGTTTAGCCTCAGGAACATCTGCCATTATTGTGTTGACACTTGGCATTTTTGCATGGGTTTCCGGTAATATCATTTTTTCGGAATACTTAAACATAATGTATATCCCAAGAGTTGAGGAGTTAACAATTTATATAGCTGCATTTGTTGGAGCGCTTATTGGGTTTTTGTGGTATAATACATATCCAGCTCAAGTATTCATGGGAGACACAGGAAGTTTAACAATTGGCGGAATAATAGCGGTTATAGCTATTGCAGTTAGAAAAGAATGGCTTATACCAGTATTGTGTGGAATATTTTTAGCAGAAAATTTATCGGTCATTATGCAGGTAAGCTGGTTTAAATACACAAGGAAAAAATTTGGTGAAGGTCGACGCATATTTAAAATGTCGCCTTTGCATCATCATTATCAGAAATCAGGATATCATGAAAGTAAAATAGTCACACGTTTTTGGATTATTGGAATCTTACTTGCGATTATATCTATAGTGACATTGAAAATTAGATAGATGAAGCGCTTAGTGATTTTAGGAGGAGGAGAAAGTGGTGTAGGTACAGCGCTTTTAGGTAAAGCAAAAGGCTATGAGATTTTTGTTTCAGATAAAGGATTAATAAAAGAGAAGTACAAAAAAGTTCTTATACATAATGAGATTGAATTTGAAGATGGAACGCATTCCGAAGAAAAAATTCTAAATGCAGCCATTGTCATGAAGAGTCCAGGGATTCCTGATAAAGTTACGCTAATACAACACATTAGAGCAAAAGGAATACCTGTAGTTTCTGAAATTGAATTTGCATCCAAATTTACCAATGCTACACTTGTTGGAATCACAGGGAGTAATGGTAAAACAACAACAGCTACATTAACAAATCACTTGCTAAAACAAGAGTTGAATGTTGGTTTAGCAGGAAATATTGGAGATAGTTTCGCAAAGCAAATTTTAGAACATGATTATAAAAACTACGTATTAGAGATTAGTAGTTTTCAATTGGATGATATTATAGATTTTAAACCACATATAGCGGTTTTAACCAATATTACACCAGATCATTTAGATAGATATGAATATCAGTTTGAGAATTATATCGCCTCAAAATTTAGGATTGTAGAAAACCAAACCAAAGATGATTACTTCATTTATGATGGTGATGATGAGGTTATTTTAAAATGGTTAGAAGCCAACCCTGTTCAATCCACATTATTGCCATTTTCATTGACAAAGATCATTGAGAATGGCGCGTATTTAGATAAAGAAAATATAAAAATAACAATAGATAACAACCAGATAATTATGCCAACAAAAAATTTAGCATTAGAAGGTAAGCACAATATTAAAAATGCAATGGCTGCATCAACTGTAGCCCATTTATTAAAGATTAGAAAACAAACTATACGTGAAAGTTTAGAGAACTTTCAGGGTGTAGAACATCGTCTGGAAAATGTACTTAAAATTAATAAAGTGCAGTACATCAATGATTCTAAGGCGACTAATGTTAACGCTACATATTTTGCATTAGAAAGCATGGATGCTCCTACTGTTTGGATTGTTGGAGGTGTTGATAAGGGTAATAATTACCAAGAGCTGTTTCAGTTTGTAAATGAAAAAGTGAAAGCCATTATTTGTTTAGGAGTTGATAATGAGAAGTTGATGGAGAATTTTGGTGGTATGGTAGATATTATTATTGAAACTCAATTTATGAGTGAAGCAGTCAAGATAGCTTATAAAGTTGCTGAGGCTGGAGAAAATGTACTGTTGTCACCAGCATGCGCAAGTTTTGATTTGTTTGAAAACTATGAAGATAGAGGTCGTCAATTTAAGAATGCAGTAAGAAATTTATAAAATATAAAAGAGTGCAAACGCTATTTAAAAACATAAAAGGAGATCGATTAATTTGGGCAATTGCTGCTTTATTGGCAATTTTCTCATTCCTTCCTGTATATAGCGCTGCTAGTAATTTAGCATATGTTGGAGGTGTAGGTAATACGTTTGGTTTTTTTGTAAAACATTTAATGCATCTCTTTTTAGGGTTTGCCATTATGTATGGTGTTCACAAGGTTCCGTATCGTTATTTTAGAGGGTTATCAATGGTTATGATCCCAATAGTTATTGTCTTATTGGTTGTGACAATGCTTCAGGGAACTACAATTGAGGGTGCTAATGCTAGTCGATGGATCCAAATACCTTTCGTTGGAATGTCATTTCAAACATCCACATTGGCTGCAGTTGTGCTAATGGTTTATGTTGCTAGATATTTGTCAAAAATTCAAGATAAGAACGTCACTTTTGTGGAAACACTTTTGCCGTTATGGGCTCCAGTATTTTTTATATTGATGCTTATTTTGCCAGCTAATTTTTCAACAACTGCTATAATATTTTTGATGGTGATGATGTTGGCATTCGTTGGAGGCTATCCATTGAGATATCTAGCGGTTATTATTGGAAGTGGTGTGGTAGCTTTGGTGTTATTTGTTTTGGTGGCCAAGTCATTTCCTGATGTTATGCCAAATCGAGTAGATACTTGGATTAGTCGAATAGAGAATTTTGCTAATGGTGAAGATACCGAAGCAGATTATCAAATTGAGAATGCTAAAATAGCTATTGCATCAGGAGGAATACAAGGAAAAGGACCAGGTAAGAGTACTCAAAAAAATGTTTTACCGCAATCGTCATCAGATTTTATTTTTGCAATTATCATTGAAGAGTATGGTCTCATTGGAGGTTTGATTTTATTAATCATGTACTCCTGGTTATTGTTTAGAATTGTGATAGTATCACAAAAATCAGATACTGTTTTTGGGAAGTTATTGGTTTTAGGTGTTGGCTTGCCTATTATATTTCAAGCGTTAATAAATATGGCAGTAGCTGTGGAGTTGTTTCCAGTTACTGGTCAAACACTGCCTCTCATTAGTAGTGGAGGAACCTCTATTTGGATGACCTGTTTAGCTATTGGTATTATCTTAAGTGTTAGTGCAAAACGTGAACAAATAAAAGAAGAAGAGATCAATGAAGATAATCCATTAGAAATTTTAAGTGAAACAATTTAATGAGTAACTATAAAATCATATTATCAGGTGGAGGTACAGGAGGACATATTTATCCTGCTATCGCTATTGCCGATGAATTAAAATCACGTTTTCCTGATGCAGAATTTTTGTTTGTTGGTGCTTCAGATCGTATGGAAATGGAAAAAGTACCTCAAGCTGGTTATGAAATTGAAGGGCTTTGGATTTCAGGAATTCAACGTAAGTTAACGTTGAGGAATTTAGCATTTCCGTTTAAACTCATTTCAAGCTTACTAAAATCAAGAAAAATAATTAATACGTTTCAACCAGATGTTGCTATTGGTACTGGTGGATTTGCAAGTGGGCCATTATTAAAATCTGCGACCTCTAAAGGGATACCTAGTTTAATACAAGAACAAAATTCTTATCCAGGAATAACTAATAAGCTATTGTCTAAACAAGTGGATACTATTTGTGTGGCTTACGAAGGTTTAGAAAAGTTTTTTCCGAAGGAAAAAATCATTTTAACGGGTAATCCAATTCGTAAAGATTTATTAGATATTGAAAATAAACAGATAGAGGGTAAAGATGCTTTTACACTAATCCATAGTAAGCATACACTTTTAGTTTTAGGCGGAAGTTTAGGTGCAAGACGAGTAAACCAGTTAATAGAAGAAAAGCTTGAGTATTTCGAGTCTCAAAAGACACAAGTGATTTGGCAATGTGGTAAGTTGTATTATCAACAATATAAGCATCACAATGCATTAGATAATGTTCAAGTTCATGCGTTTTTAAATAACATGGATATGGCTTATGCGGCAGCAGATGTCATTATATCTAGAGCTGGAGCAAGTTCGGTTTCTGAGCTTTGTGTAGTGGGAAAACCAGTGGTTTTTATACCCTCGCCAAATGTTGCAGAGGATCATCAAACCAAGAACGCAAAGGCTATTACAGATAAAAATGCAGCAATTTTAATTAAGGAAAGCGACCTGGGAACTCAATTTGAAACAGCGTTTGATTCATTAATGAGTTCTTCGGAAAAAAGACAAGAGATAAGTAAAAATATAAAACAATTAGCATTAGTAAATGCAACAAAAGATATCGCAGACGAAGTTGAAAAACTATTAAAACAGTAAATGAATTTAGGGCAAGCAAATAACGTTTATTTTATAGGTATTGGAGGTATTGGTATGTCTGCTTTAGCACGCTATTTTCTAGCAAAAGGATTAAATGTAGGGGGTTATGATAAAACCAGAACTGAAATTACAGATGCTTTAAAAAAATTAGGCGCGTCTATTCATTTTGATGATGATGTCAAACAAATTGATGGCATCTTTTTAGATTCAGAAACTACACAAATAGTTTATACACCTGCCATACCAAAAACACATAGCGAATTAAATTACTTCAATTCTAATGGTTTTCATGTGATGAAGCGTTCTCAGGTATTAGGAGAAATAACTAGACAAACATTTTGTTTGGCAGTTGCTGGTACCCACGGAAAAACAACAACTACAAGTATTTTAGGACATTTATTAAATGAATGTAATGTTGAGGTTACAGCTTTTCTTGGTGGAATAAGCGAGAATTATAATTCTAATTTAATTCTTAATGGAACGGAAGTAACCGTTGTTGAAGCAGATGAGTTTGATCGTTCCTTTTTAACCTTGTCTCCAAATTTTGCTTGTATTACGTCTATGGATCCAGATCATTTAGATATCTATGGTGATGCTTCAGAGTTAGTGAAATCTTTTGAAGATTTTTCAAAAAAAATAAAACCAAAAGGAAAATTGTTTGTCAAAAATGGGTTACCAATAAAAGGTATTACTTATGGTATTGAAGACGATTCAGATTATTCCGTAGAAAACATAAAAATAGTAAATGGTAGCTATGAGTTTGATGTGAAAACACCAAATGCGCTGCTAGAAGATTTCAAATTTAACCTGCCTGGTAGACATAATCTGTCGAATGCATTAATAGCCTTGGCGATGTCTGTAGAATATGGTCTCCCTCACCAACAGCTCGCCAAAGCTTTAGCATCTTATAAAGGTGTCAAACGTAGATTTACCTACCAGATTAAAACCGATGATTTAGTGTATATCGATGATTATGCGCATCATCCAGAAGAAATTAATGCAGTGCATCATGCTGTAAGAGAAATGTATCCAGATAAAAAAGTGTTGGCTGTTTTTCAACCACATTTATTTACTAGAACAAGAGATTTTATTGATGATTTTGCAAAAAGTTTATCAAATTTTGATGAAGTACTATTGTTAGATATTTATCCAGCAAGAGAATTGCCATTAGAAGGAGTGACATCAAAGTGGTTATTAGATAAAATTGACAATAAAAACAAGCAACTAGTTCAAAAAACAGAATTAGTTGATGCAATAAAAAATAGTGATGCTACAGTAATTTTAACTATTGGAGCAGGAGATATTGGGCAAGAGGTTAAGCATATTAAAAAAGCATTGAGTCATGCGAGTTAATTATGGTTACATAAAAGTTGTGTTACTGCTAATATTAGTAGTGTTTTTGTATGCGTTTTCTTCAATGAGAAATGCAACGAGAACAGTAGAGGCTCCAGATATAAAATTTGTTGGAGATGACATCCTTTTTGTAACTCATGAGACTGTTAGTAAATTGTTAATACAAAATCAAGAGAGTGTTGCAAACAAGCCCAAAGATATTATAGATTTGAATGAATTAGAATCTGCCCTAAACTCTAATCCAATGATTAAGCAAGCACAAGTGTTTATGAGTGTTGATGGCTTAATCACTGCTGAAATTGAACAAAAAAAACCTATTGCAAGAGTAAGCACAAATGCTTCGTATTACATTGATGA
>CAJQOA010000189.1 GCA_905479815.1 uncultured Psychroserpens sp. | reverse complement strand
TTTTGCAGACAAACCTAAAACTGCATTACCAGCATCTTGTCCCGTTTGAAATTCTGCTGCACGCAAAAATATGAGTGGATTTAGGTAATTTACATCAAAACCTCGATTGTTAGAATTGGTCCAAATTACTGATTCAAAAAGCCCAATATTCAATCGTTTTGAAACATTCCAACTCAAGTAATGATTAGCCATGTATTTTGTTAAAAACGCACCATCTTCAACAACTTCATCTCTAGGGTCTTTAAGCCACATCCATGTACTCGTGTATTTAATTTTCCAGAATTTTAGGTTAGTTTTCAAAAATGGTGATGGACTTGCGACATCACTTTGAAATAAAGAGCGGTAACCATCTCCAATAAAATTTCGTCCATGTCCGAACTGAATATTTAAAAACTTTACTGGTGTATAAGACAAGTAGGCTTCTGCAACTGGATAATCATAAGCATCCTCTTTAAAACGCTTACCAATACCACGACCAGGAATAATTGCAGGATCAGGCCCAAAGGCTTTTAAGCTTTCTGCATAGTCATTAAAATACTGAGCAAATCTACCTTGACTTTCTAAAAATGAGGTTGTAAAATTAAATTTCTTACCTATTCCTGCTTGGATATATACACCTCTAGTATTATTGAATGTTGTATTAAAATCTGCCCCTGTATCTTTCCCGACTTGCAAATCTAAAACAGGATCTATAGTGAACCAGTAATCTTTACCCTGAACTTGAACTAAATGTTCGTTCCAAAGTTTTCTACCTCCCCAAGTTTGGGCATCATTAGCTAACGCCTCTTTCTCTGCTTTAACATCATAATAAGGCGTAACATCATCATATAGAAATGGTTTAGCTGCAGTATGTGTATTTGTCCCTACGGCATTCATGCTAGCATCAAAACGCGCATAATAAGTATGTGTAAAAGGAATATTGAGTTGACTACTGTACTCTGCTTTATCATATGGTTTTAAAGATGCATTGATACTGTCTATTTCGTTTGATAATACCGCATTTAAATCAGAATCTTTATTTGATTTATTTTTCTTTTTTTCTATAACTTCGGCTTGTAAATCTATTTCTGATGGGCTATTAAGCGGAATATTTATTGCTGTAGAATATTGTATATAAGTTGGCTTTCCATCATACTTTGCGGGTTCAATTTTAGGTAAAGCATCAAAGACACGCTGTGCTTCAGTTTTTAATTCCTCAAAAGCAGCATCTACAAAAATGAGCTGAAACACACCTTCTTTATCAACTTCAAAAAGCAATTTTATATCTCCTTTGTAATTATCTTCAGTAACTACCTGTGGCACTTTAAAATTATTAAAAATAAAGCTGTGCAACTGAAATCTAAAACACGTTTTCATTTCTTGAAAAGACTTCCCTTCACATTCTTCAAATACTGGTGATTTTTGATAGCTTATTTCAGTTTGAGCAGACAACTCAAAACTAAAAACAAAAAGTGCTAAAATGATGAAGTACTTCATAGATAATTACTGTAATTAAGTACCGAAAGATACTATTTTTTTGTTCGCGTATAAAAACAAAAAAACCGTTATTCAAAAATAACGGTTCCTCTTTTCATTGTGATATGAAATTTAATTCTCAACCTTAAATGTTATTGGTAAGTTGTAGATAACATTAACCGGTGTTGTTCCCATTTTACCAGGTTTCATTTTTGGTATTTTATTAGCTATCCTATTTGCTTCCTCTTCAAGTTTTGGGTGCGGAGCCCTCGTTTTTATATCTGTAATATACCCTGTCTTATCTACCTTAAACTCAACATTAATTCTTTGTTCTCCGGACAAACCGTAATCTGCAGCAAGATCAGTGTTAAACTTTCTTTGCACCAATTTATTTATTTTTTCGTTAAGACATTTTTTTCGAGCAGAATTTAACTCATACTTTTCACAACCTGGAAATATTGGCACAAATTCTACTGCAGTTACGTGAATGTCTTCTGGTGGATCAATCGGATTGATATCATCAATACGAGTTACTGGTTTATCTACAAAAACAGGTTTTGAATCTGTAATCAAATTTTCTGGCTTCAGTTCATCCGTAGTAGCATCATCTTCAATAACCTCTAAAATATCAGTTATTATTTTAGCTTGCTTTTGTTTTTCAATTTTTTGTACCTCTGGCTTGTACTCTACAACATCAGTCATAGCTACTTCAATAATTTCGTCATTAGCATCTGGCTGAAAGACCACAATACCTTTAGACTCAAACTGCATTTCAAATAAGGCAAATGTCCCAAGCAAACAAAGTATTAAGCCTACCTGAAAGTAGAGCGCAGAGTTTTTTTGTAAATTCGCGTCGTGCTTTTGTGATTTTCTTAGCTCAGTATTGCTCTGACCAGCGATACTGTTGTTTTGAATTTGTTTTTTCATAATATCAATAATTAAAATGTTAATATTATGTCAAAGTCACAATAAGTATACCATAAAGAAAATCCCGTCCAAGTAATTTGAACGGGATTTTTATATAATTTAAAAAGTAATTTAGATCTTAATCTTGTACTTGGAATAAAATTGGTAGTGAGTAAGGAACTGTTACCGCCTTACCACGCTGCTTACCTGGCTTCATTTTTGGCAATAAACTTATAACACGTTTAGCCTCTTTTTCTAGACCTGGATGTGGTGCTCTTGCCCCAACATTAACAATATTACCTGCTTTATCTATTTTAAAGAATACACTAATACGTTGTCTTCCTGATAATCCTAGATCTCCAGCTAAATCAGTATTAAATTTCTTGTTTACAAATTTCGCAATCTTCTCAGACATACATTTCTTTTTCTCATTGTTTCCTTTTTTGTTTTCACATCCTGGGAAAACTGGTACATTTTCAATTACTGAAAAAGGAACTTCTATGTCTTCTTCTATCTCCTCTACTTCTACTTCTTCAACTTCAACTATCTCAGCATCTTGTTCTGTCTCTGTAGATTCTATAACTGTCTCCTCTACCTCTTCCTCATCTTCAACAACCTCAATAACTTCTGGAGCTGCTGGCGGTGGCGGTGGCGGTGGCGGTGGCGTAACAATCTGTTCAGTGATTGGCACTTCTTCTTCTAGCTCATCATCTAAATTTAAGCCATCTAGAGCTATATCACTCTTATCGTATGTCTTA
>CAJQOA010000188.1 GCA_905479815.1 uncultured Psychroserpens sp. | reverse complement strand
ATCTGTATCAGATAATACAACTCCAGAAGGAAAAGCACAAAACAGAAGGGTAGAATTCATAAAACAATAACCCTTTTACAGCAACCAAATCGATGCCTCATTCTCAATGAAGGCGCCAAAGAGTTTTCTTTGGCGTTTTTTGTTTTAAGACCTTAAATTTTAGTAGTATTGTGACTCAAATTTTTGATTATGATTAAACGTAATAAAGCCTCAATTTCTAAATGCATTCTTCATAAGGTTGGCAACAAATTTAATAGCACTAAAAACGCGTTTTCTGAACAAGCTATTGATTTTGAAGAGATCAGCTATGATTTAATGCTACCATACTTGCTAAGACCGTTCACAAGTCTAGCAGAATCTTATAGGTTTAATCATCACTCAAATGTTGATTTAAATGAAATTAATAGTTACGCATCTCAATTATTACAAGATGACTCTGATTTTGTTGATATTTCAAAACATATTGTAACGCATTTATTTGAACAATCTAATTCTTCTCAAATAAAAACTGGCGATGTAATTGTTTGCATGTTTCATGATATTCAATATGAAGATTATCAAACCGATGCTATAGGCATCTTCAAAATTGAAAATAAATCTCATTTCTTTCAAACGTATTTAGAAAATGGAAGCTATGATATTGTAGCACAGAAGGGAATTGCCACTAAAAAAGTAGATAAAGGTGTTTTAATACTGAATGCTGCTGATACCGAAGGCAAAATAGTATTAAGTGTAGATAACAATAATTATGATGCACAATACTGGATTAAAAGCTTCTTAAATATTAAATATCCTGACGATTCTAATCAGCATACTAAGAATTATATCGAAATGTGTCGAGAATTCTCAAAAGAGATTATGCAGCCTCAATTTGGCGGACAACAACAGAGCAATTTTCTTGCTAAAACAGTAGATTTTTTCAAAGAAAATGAAATTGTAAATGTAGAAACGTTTAAGGAAGAAGTTTTTGATGAAGAAGACACTATACAGCTCTTTGAAGATTACAAAAAAGTATACGAAAGCGATCACAACATTCTCATTAGAAACCAATTTGATGTATCTGAAGTTGTTCTAAAAAAGCAAAAGCAAAAGATAAAAACTGAAATAAAGCTAGACACCAACATTCAAATAAAACTCGATGTTGATGCTCCAGATGCCTCAGCAGAATATCTAGAACGTGGTTATGATGACGAGAAAAAAATGCACTTTTATAAGGTGTTTTTTAATGAAGAAGCATAAGTAATCAATAAATAGACTTATGTCCTTATAAAAAGATAGCCTACTATTCAAAGTCAGCTTCAAAAAGCACTTTAAAATGCTTTAATAGCTTTTCTTTTACTTCTGCTTCATTCACTCTTTTAACACCCAATTCAACGTTTAAAGAAGAGACTGCTTTACCACGAATTCCGCAAGGAATAATATTATCAAAATAACCCAAATCTGCATTAACGTTTAGCGCAAAACCGTGCATGGTTACCCAACGACTTGCCCTTACTCCTAAAGCACAAATTTTTCGAGCAAAAGGTGTGCCAACATCTAACCAAACACCTGTTTCTCCAGGACTGCGTTCGGTTTTTAATCCATATTCTTCTAAAGTAAGAATAATAACCTCTTCAAGAAACCTGAGGTATTTGTGAATATCTGTAAAGAAATTGTCTAAATCTAATATTGGATAACCTACAATTTGACCAGGACCATGGTAGGTAATATCTCCTCCTCTATTTATTTTGTGAAAGGTTGCTCCTTTTTGAGTGAGCTGTTCTTCAGAAAGCAATAGATTAGACATATCTCCACTTTTACCTAAAGTGTACACATGAGGATGCTCAACAAATAGAAAATAATTATCTGTTTCTAATCCCGCGTCCTCTCGTCTATTCTTGATTTTAGTGTCTAAAATACCTTTGAAGATTTCCTCCTGGTAATCCCAAGTGTCTTTAAAATCTTTAGTCCCTAAATCCTGTAGTTTTATGATTTTATTCAATACTATTTATCTTCTAAAATTACTTCAAAGCTTAGTAGTTCTGGATCTCTTAAAACATCCATAAAACCAACCACATAAGTCACTGTTTTTCTATCTTCACTATACAATGCTCCTTCTTTAGAAAAGGACTTCACAGCTCTTGGGAAATGATAATTAATCGCATATTTAGAAGACCCAAACATCATAGCCGAATCACCTAAACTATCCATAGATTGTTGATGTAATTCCTTATTTACAATTTTACCTGTTCTCTTAAAAACAGTACCATCAAAAGAATATTGAACATCTGTAGAGCCACCTTCTCCCATTGAAGAAAAAGGACTAGTTGGTGAATTTTGAGGTGCACCACCAGAACCTTGTAGATTGCTAAAGTTATTCATGGCTTTAAACATATCTTGAAGTTTATTGGCATTCTTGAATTCTGTAGATAAATTAAACACCATTTTTTTTGTCTCAGGATCCATCAGCATGTGCATTTTAAAATCTTCAAGTGCTTTTATTTTTTGCTGATCCTCTAATGATAATTTAGAAATACTATCTCTTTTTTCTCTTATAAAATCTTTAAAAACGATGGTAGAATCCATAGCTTTATCCATGCCTTTCATACCACTGCTTTCTCCTTCTTCTCCTTCGGTTTGTCCTCCACCCATTTGACCAACCATTTCCATCATTTCTGAGGCATCCATTTTAAATTCCATTTTACCACTTCCATCTTCGTTAATATAAACGTCTTCAGAAAATTGACAACTTGTTAGAGTAAATGTTAAAGCGCATGTTAAGAGTGTAAAAAACTGTTTCATTTTAAAATATTTAATGATTTAATGCTACAAAGATACAGATTTATCTCTCAGGATTATTAAGAATTACTAGTGCTGCAATAACACCAGGAACCCATCCAAAAATCCAAAGTATAAAGACAATTAAGATAGAACCACACCCTTTTCCAATAACAGACAAAGGCGGGAAAACAATAGCGAGAATAACTCTCCAAAAACTCATAAGTATTAATTTTGATGATGCCGAAACATGCTCGACATGAATTGATTGATGTGATTATAGGACGTCAATTTAGTTTCTTTGTTACATTTCAATAAAATATAGTAGTTTAGTGCTGTGAGATATTTAGGATACATCATTATTTTTTTCTTCGGAAATGTGGCTGTTGCACAACACCATTTTCAAGGGCATATTGACAATGAACGTTGGCAAAATGAGATCTATTTATCTGTTATTGATGACTACCGAACTCTAGATGGCATCAACGATGAACAGATTATTACTAAAGTAAAAAGCGATTCTAGCGGTTTTTTTAAGTTTGACCAAAACCAACTGGATATTAACCAAAAAATATACAAACTACACGTTGACAACTGCACATCGTTTAATCAAAGTGGTAATCATTTTGATGGTCATTGTACAGATTATAAAGATATTTTGTTCATTGCAAAGCGAACAGACTCCATAACATTCCCTTTATCTTTTGAGGCACAAATGTTTTGTGATGTCGTTTCAAACAATCCTAAAACGAGTGCTTTTATTCAAATCGACTCTCTAAAAGAGGAAATGAAATTTGCATATTCAGAGTTTAGGAGCAAAGCCAATAGAGAGCTTAATAACAAAAAATGGTTTAAAAGATTACAAGATTTCGGTAAAGACTTGGATGAACCTCTAGCAGAATTATACATTTATGCATTCTTATCTGATCGCGGAAATCAACTACATAATTATTACTTAGAAGATTTAAAAGCAAACTCTTATTATGATGAGTTATTAGAGCGATTAAAAAGTGCATATCCAAATTCTAGTTATACAAAACAGTATGAGGCTGAGTTAACTTCAGATAAGTTTATTGTATTTACTTCAAAAGAAAAATCGAGTTTTAACTGGTCCTATCTCTGGATCGGCTTACTTATTATTTCATCTATCATAAATTTGTGGTTTCTCATTTCGGCAAAAAAGAGAAAATCAAAACAGCATATCGATGCAACAGCACAACTTACTAAGCAAGAACAAAATGTTTTGGACTTATTATTAGGAGATAATACCAACAAAGACATAGCAGAATCTCTTTTTGTGAGTGTAAGCACTGTTAAAACCCATGTAAATAACGTTTACAAAAAACTAAACGTGAATTCTAGAGACGAATTAAAGTCGCTGTTTTCTAAGTAGTTACAAAATTCAACCTAGGGACTAGTACCGATTTCCACCCTTCTTTTTACAAATTTCACATCAATAACTAAGATGTTTGCTTTCATATTAATCATTTAAAAATTTCAATTATGAAACGAACATTAAACATTGCAATCTTATTAGTGGTAACACTTAGTTTTTTTAATGCAGCACCAGCTGATTATGACACATTCGATATAAAGGTCGCTGTCATCAAATTTAAAACTGAAGTTGTTGATTACGGTACTATTACTCAAAATTCTGATGGGACACGATTATTTACGTTTACTAATACAGGTGATGCACCTTTATTAATTACTAAAGTAAAAACAAGTTGTGGTTGTACAGTGCCAAGCTACTCTAAAGCGCCAATTTTACCAGGTGAAACAGGAGAACTAAACATTAAGTACGATACTAAAAGACTTGGTGCTTTTACTAAAACTGTAACAGTAACTTCTAATTCTGAAGGCGGTAACAAAATCCTAAAAATCAAAGGAAATATTATTGCTTCAAAGTAATACTTCAGATCTACTTTAACTGTCATATTGAGCATTACTGTTATCAGTAATGCTCAAAAGACAGTCTACTTTTATTTTAAAAAACTTCCCTTGAACCATTAAATTCATCATTATGAAAACGAATATTATATCCATTATAATCACGCTAATTTTCACCTTTCAAATATATGCACAAACTCTAAATCAAGAAATCACAAAAGATGGAGACACACCGTATTTGCTTGGCAAAATTGACAAAAACGGTTTAGAAGGTGACAATTACGCATCTTGGTTTTCAAAAAACTATGAAGACTACGATTTTGATAAAGCAACTATAGAAACCTTAAAGTCAAAATTAAAAGGTTACAGAATCACTTTGTTTATGGGAACTTGGTGCGGTGACAGCAAACAAGAAGTGCCTCGTTTTTACAAAGTCTTAGAAGCTTGTAATTTCCCAGAAGATCAACTTTCTGTTATAGCGGTAAGTAGAGAATCTTCTATGTATAAAAAGAGCCCTAACCACGAAGAATCAGGCTTAAACATTCATCGTGTACCAACATTCATTTTTTATAAAGACAGAAAAGAAATTAATCGTATTGTTGAACATCCTGTTGAAAGTTTCGAAAAAGACATCCTCAACATTGTAACAAAAAACGATTATACATCTAATTACCAAATTGTAACTAAAGTTCATACCATTCTTAAAGAAGATGGTTTAAATGGATTAAAAAAGCAAAGCAAAAAATTAGTAAAAGCTTTTGATGGAAAAGTTGACAGTATGTTTGAATTAAACACCTATGGTCGTATTCTATACTCAACAAATCTAAAAGAAGAGGCTATTACAGTGTTTGATTTAAACACAAAATTATTTCCAGATAACCCAAGAACTTACATGAGTTTAGCAAACACGTTAGGGATTGGAGGAGAACGTGAAAAAGCAATTACTGTTCTTGAAAAAGCTATTAAATTATTCCCAGAAAATAAAGATCTTATAAAAAATCTTGAGGTTGTAAAAACAAATTAATTAAAGAGATTAGTAAGAGACCATTAGGATGACAAAACCTAGTGGTTTTTTTTACGTTAATTCTTGTAAATAATGTAATTTTGCAGCTTCCTATCGTTAGAATAGGTTATCAAAAAAAGATTTAGCATGCAGCTTTCAGAACAAGAATTAGTAAGACGCGAAAAACTCGCAAAATTAAGAGCCTTAGGCATCAACCCTTATCCTGCAGATTTATATCCTGTAGATCACACTTCGAAACAGATTAAAGACAACTTTGAAGACGGCAAAAAGGTTATAATTGCTGGTCGCTTAATGGTTATTAATATTCAAGGAAAAGCTTCTTTTGGACAGTTACAGGATAGTGAAGGCCGCATCCAAGTATATTTTAATAGAGATGAAATCTGTACTGGTGAAGACAAGTCTTTGTATAATGATGTCTTTAAAAAATTATTAGACCTTGGAGATTTTGTAGGTATTGAAGGTGAATTATTCACAACGCAAGTTGGTGAAAAAACCGTGATGGTAAAAAACTTCAAGCTACTTAGTAAGTCATTAAAACCATTACCAATACCTAAGCAAAAAGACGGTAAAGTTTATGATGCGTTTACAGATCCTGAATTACGTTACAGACAACGTTATGCAGATTTAGTAGTCAACCCACATGTTAAAGAAGTCTTTGTCAAACGTACAAAGTTATTTACAGCAATGCGTGATTTCTTCAATACTTCAGGATATTTTGAAGTAGAGACTCCAATCCTACAGCCAATTCCTGGAGGTGCAGCAGCTCGTCCTTTTATAACACACCATAACAGTTTAGACATTCCATTGTACATGAGAATTGCCAATGAATTGTATTTAAAACGATTAATTGTTGGTGGTTTTGATGGTGTGTATGAGTTTTCTAAAAACTTCAGAAATGAAGGTATGGATCGTACTCACAATCCTGAGTTTACAGCCATGGAAATCTATGTTTCCTACAAAGATTACAACTGGATGATGGCCTTTTGTGAACGCCTTTTAGAACATTGTGCAATAGCTGTCAATGGAACAACAGAAGCAACCTTTGGAGAGCATAAAATTGACTTTAAAGCGCCTTATGCTCGTGTAACCATGGCAGATTCTATAAAACATTTTACAGGGTTTGATATTACTGGAAAAACAGAAGATGACATTCGTCAAGCCGCAAAAGATTTAGGCGTTGAAGTAGATGCAACAATGGGTAAAGGAAAACTTATTGATGAGATTTTTGGAGAAAAATGTGAAGGCAACTATATTCAACCAACATATATCACAGATTACCCAAAGGAAATGAGTCCGTTATGCAAAGAGCATAGAGATAATCCTGAGTTAACAGAACGTTTTGAATTGATGGTCTGCGGAAAAGAGATCGCCAATGCATATAGTGAGCTAAATGACCCAATTGATCAACGAGAACGTTTTGAACACCAACTGAAGCTCGCTGCTAAAGGTGATGATGAAGCAACCGAATTTATAGATGAAGACTTCTTACGTGCTTTAGAGTATGGAATGCCTCCAACATCTGGAATGGGAATAGGAATGGATCGTTTAATTATGTTTTTAACCAATAATCAATCGATACAGGAAGTATTATTCTTCCCACAAATGAGACCTGAACGAAAGCAAGTTGAAATGAGTACAGAAGAGAAAGAAATTTTCGCTTTACTTAAATCAAATTCCCCAATAGCGCTTAATGACCTTAAAACTCAGTCTGGTTTAAGCAATAAAAAATGGGATAAATCTATAAAAGGATTAACTTCTAAAAATGTAGCCAAAGTTGTTAAAAACGATGGTGGATTATTTGTAGAGATGGTTTAATATCTAAGCGATACTTTTTGGATATATAACATTTCCGAAGAAAAATAATAAAAAAGGAATTGCAGCAATGTGGTTCCTTTTATTAGTTAGGTTTATATTTACAACTATAATTCTAATGTAATTCATGCTAAAGTATCAGCAAATAAAACTCTCTTACATCATCCCAGTTTACTTGGATAATAGTTTAGAGCCACTTCACAGTCTCATTAAAACCTATGAGTCCTATGACGATACTATTTTAAAGCATATTCATTTTATTTTTGTTGATGATTACTCTCCTACCGAAATTGTAATTCCTGAAGATTGTAAACTAAATTACACTTTGGCTAAAATCACAACCAATATTATGTGGAATCAAGGTGGAGCGCGAAATTTAGGTGTTCATTTAGCTAAGTCTCAAAAGCTCATTGCTACAGATTTAGATCATACGTTCCCAGAAACCGTTTTTGAATATTTACTGAAGAGTAAAATACCAGATAACATATTTACATTCAAAAGAATACGAGATGGCGACGTTGCCATGCCACACTACAATACATTTTTTCTAAGTAAAGGCACCTTTTTTAAGTCTCTAGGTGTCGATGAAGAATTTTGCGGAAATTATGGGTTTGAAGACCTATTTTTTATAGATCTTCAAAAACGATTAGGCACAAAACTATATACGTTTAGAAATCAAACTGTGATATCTCACGAGCACAAGAATTCAGAAAAACCACAACATGGCTTAATTAGGAATGAGGCAATTACGAAACCTTTGTATAAAGCTAAAGTTAGAATTTTAAAAGACAAGACAAGAGACCCTTTTGATGCGCATAGCAGGCTCTTCTTAAATTTTGAATGGCGTATTGTAAAAGAATCTATTACAATTTAAACAGGAACGCAAAAAACCAACCCTTCGCTCACTAGAGCCTCCAATAAAGGCTTTAAGTTATCTTGAGTAATTTGATCCTCAAACAAGTCATTTTGAATCAAATGCGTAAACTCTAATTTTTCGGCAGGTTCTTTAAACTCTAACAATAACTCTTTATCTTTTGTACGCAGGACAAAACCTGTGTCAACTTTTTCAATAGTAGTCTCTGGATTAAAAATATACTTAAGTCTCTTAGTATCCATATCTAAACTTTTTTGAAGCAATTTATAAACGCCCACTAATGCTTGATTAACTGTTATTGAGGTCAAACAATTTCTATGCTCACACGCCATTGCTATTTCATACTTGCATCTAATATCACAATTTCCAGGTTTGCCCCAAATTACTTCCTGTTCTTCTGCTAATGTAGCCCATGACCCTGGACCTGTTAATCCATGAAATGACACAGATGGCACATTGTAAACACCTGCAAAATGAGTAATACCAGAATCATTGCCAATATGAAACGTTGCGCCAGAAACACATATAGCAACCTCATCAAGGTTACCTGTTTCTAAAGTAACTCGCTCTATGTTTTCAAATTCTTTTGGCTCTGGATCATCTGGTCCTAAAATAACCTTACAATGATACTTTGGAAACTTAATTAATAACTGTTCTATTAGCTGAATATAACGCTCTGTCATCCACCATTTAGGTTTAAACCCAGCTCCTGGATGTACAGTAAAATAAGGATTTTCAAAATCAGTGTTTGCCTTAAAATAAGGGTAACCATCGTATGAATTATCAATATCTACATGTAACGTTGCAATCCCATCTATATAATGCTTTAAAGCATGTTGCTTTAATTTATGATGTGTTACATAATCAATAACTCCTGTATTATCAAAACGTTTACTCTTTGGATAATTACCAAGATTAATAACTTTGTCATATCCTGTTTTATCCATCGTATCTAGATGATCATGTGAGATAATATGCAATCCTGTAGTATTCTTTTTAAAGACATTAAGCAAGTTATTTGGCAAGGCTAAAGTAACTTGATCTGAAACATCTTTAAGTTTATTTATAGCAGGCAATGCTATAAAGCGATCACCCAATCCTCCATAACTCTTGTAAATAAGAACATGTTTAAATTTTGGAGATTTCTCTTTTAAGTCTAAAGCCTTCACAACTGAATCCCAGAAATATTGAGGTGAATCCTTCATAAGTTGACGTCCTCTCTCAATATCATTAGGATAAAAATCATAAGAAAACGTACCTACACGATTATTTGAAATAATCTTAGCTCCAGATAAAAATGCTTCGGCCGCAACACGACCAGATGGCTCTGGCCATCGTGGTTGAAAAAAGAAATATTCAGATTTTCCTAATACTTTTAATAGTTCAGTATTCGTGATTTTGTTTTTAAAAATCACATTAGTAGGCACTACTCTTCTTAATCTATTTCGACCATAAACTAGAACTGATTTTTCTGGGTGTTCTTGAGCATAATCAAGCAATTCACTACCTCCTTTTACAAAATTTAAATCTCCAAGAAAAACAACTTCATCTCTGTTTTTTTCTTCAGAAATTCTAATGTTTTCAACATTGATTGGAGGCGGAAGAACAATATGTTTTTTTACAGCTGCGCCATAAAATTGTTTATGATAATCATAATGCATTGGAGATTGAAAAACATTCAATCTAGAATTAGCATATAGACTTCTGTACAAATGAAACTTATTTGTATTACAACAGTTTCTCATTTTTGGATCTACACAACAATAAATACTACGTTTCGCACACAATCCATAATCATGTTCCCATTTAACATATGTAATATCATTATCAAGCAGATATTGAATTAAATCATGCTCGTAATCACACTTGACTATATTATTTACTATGGCAACATCTACCCTTTCAAGAAGTTTTTTAGTGACTGTGAAATCAGATAAATTATCAATGGTAATATCATAAGCAAGCTCATGTGCTTTATCTAATATCTTTTTATTAGATAGCTCAGCTCCACCAATATAGTCCATCTCTACATCGTGTAAAAATGCGACTTTTAGCATAATATTGAATTTAAAGAAAAAGGGGAATAGTTTTGACTACTAGTAACCATCATCGTAGTAACCATCATCGTAGTAACCATCATCGTAGTAACCATCATCGTAGTAACCATCATCGTAGTAACCATCATCGTAGTAACC
>CAJQOA010000187.1 GCA_905479815.1 uncultured Psychroserpens sp. | reverse complement strand
AAAGCCAAAACATCGTATAACCAAACTCAGCATGGATTTACAACAAAGAATTAACGCATTTGTAAAATTAGGACGTTTTTTAAGTCAGTTTTCTTCGGAAGAATTTGAAAAAAAAGACCATGTCGAACATAATGATGTATTTTTTGATGGTTTTAAACACCAAATTAAATTAGCAGGTGAACATAACGGATGGTTTACAAAAGAGAATATTGTTTTCGCTATAAATGGATGGTCTAATCAATTGACTGAAAGCAATATTAATAAGTGGACATCAGAGTATGACTTTAATTCTGAAAACCTAAAAACCATTGCTATTATAATGGCTGGAAATATTCCTTTGGTAGGTTTTCATGATTTTATATCGGTTTTAATTTCTGGCCAAAAAGTTATGGTTAAACAATCCTCAAACGACAAACATTTACTTCCTTTTTTAGGTAAATATTTAGAATATGTTGAACCAGAATTTAAAGGTCGTATTACATTTACTGAAACGAAACTAGAACATTTTAATGCAGTCATTGCCACAGGAAGCGATAATACTGCGCGTTATTTTGAATACTATTTTAAAGATAAGCCATCAGTAATTAGAAAAAACCGAAACTCTGTAGCCATATTAACAGGAAAAGAAACCGAAGAGGAGCTTATAGCACTTTCCGAAGATATATTTAGATATTATGGTTTAGGCTGTAGGAATGTCTCAAAACTATTCGTTCCTAAAGATTATGATTTTGACAGTTTCTTTAAAGCCATGTATCACTGGAACCCAATAATTCATCAAAATAAATACGCTAATAACTACGATTACAACAAAGCGGTGTATTTAATGAGTTTATTTGACATGCTAGAAAATGGTTTCCTTATGATTAAAGAAGACGAGAGCTTCTCATCTCCTATCGCTACATTGTTTTATGAACGTTATGATTCCGAAGACCAACTAAAAGCAACTTTAGAAGACAAAAGCGATGCGATTCAATGTGTTGTTTCTAATGGGTTTACAGATACCGAAATCAAATTTGGACAAACACAATTACCAAACCTTTGGGATTATGCAGATAATGTTGATACTATTACGTTTTCGTTGACAATCTGTTAATAAATTATCATATTCTTAATACATTTTTTTACAGAATTTACCACCTTTGTAAAGATTAATAAAACAAGTTTCCGTTTACTCGGGAACGAAACATAATATTCTCATGAAAAGACATAATTTTAGCGCTGGACCTTGTATTTTACCAGGAAGCGTTCTACAAAAAGCTTCTGAAGCAATCATCAATTTTGATAATGGTTTATCATTACTAGAAATTTCCCACAGAAGTAAGCCTTTTGTTGATGTTATGGAAAACGCTAGATCTTTAGCATTAGAGTTATTAGGTTTAGAAGGAAAAGGATATAAAGCATTATTCTTACAAGGAGGCGCAAGTACTCAGTTTTTAATGGTTGCTCTTAATATGTTAGAAAAACGTGCTGGTTATTTAAATACTGGGACTTGGAGTGATAAAGCAATTAAAGAAGCAAAAATTTATGACGATGTGTATGAAGTAGCGTCTTCTAAAGATGCGAACTTTAATTATATCCCAAAAGGATATGATATCCCAACAGACTACGATTATTTTCACTGTACATCTAACAATACCATTTTTGGTACACAGATGAAAGAATTCCCTAACTCGCCTGTCCCAATGATTTGTGATATGAGTAGTGATATTTTTTCTCGTGAGCTTGATTTTTCAAAATTTGACTTGATATATGCTGGAGCCCAAAAAAACATGGGTCCTGCAGGAACAACTTTAGTCGTTATCAAAGAAGATGTACTTGGAAAAGTATCTCGTAAAATCCCATCAATGATGGATTACAAAGTACACATTGGTAAAGGCAGTATGTTTAACACACCTCCTGTTTTTGCAGTTTACACATCAATGTTAACTTTAGAATGGTTAAAAGATTTAGGAGGTATTGCTGCTATTGAAAAAGAGAATAATAAAAAAGCACAATTAATTTATTCTGAAATTGATCTTAACCCATTATTTAAAGGGTTCTCTGCAAAGACAGATCGTTCTACAATGAATGCTACATTTAATTTAACCAATGAAGATCTAAAGGAAACTTTTGAAACGATGGTTGATGAAGCTGGAATTAATGGATTAAATGGACACAGAAGTGTTGGTGGTTATAGGGCATCAATGTATAATGCACTATCATTAGAAAGTGTAGGTACATTAGTGGATGTGATGAGTGAATTAGAACGTAAAGCATAAAATAAGTTGGCAGTATTAAACTACAGTTAACTGTATGATACTCAAACATAAATCAAAATATTTAAGTAAAATATGAAAGTATTAGCAAACGACGGTGTATCACAAAGTGGAATTGACGCCTTAGAAAAAGCAGGTTTTGAAGTGTCTACTACAACTGTAGCACAAGAACAATTAGAAAACTATATAAATGAGAATGATATTTCTGTGTTGTTAGTGCGAAGTGCTACAACAGTTAGAAAGAATATTATTGACAACTGCCCAAGCATAAAAATTATTGGTCGTGGTGGTGTTGGTATGGATAATATAGATGTAGACTATGCTCGCAGCAAAGGATTAAACGTTATTAATACACCTGCAGCATCTTCACATTCAGTAGCAGAACTCGTTTTTGCTCATTTCTATGGCTTAGCACGTTTTTTACATAATTCAAATCGCGATATGCCACTAGAAGGTGATGCGAATTTTAAAGGTCTTAAAAAAGCCTATGCTAAAGGCATTGAATTAAAAGGTAAAACTTAAGGTGTTTTAGGATTTGGACGTATTGGTCAAGCTACAGCTAAGGTTGCACTTGGTGCAGGAATGAAAGTTATTGCTTTTGATCCTTTCCTAGCAACAGCAAATTTAGAACTTGATTTCTTTGACGGTCAAAAAGTAAATTTTGATATCAAAACGATTTCTAAAGAAGAGGTTTTAAAACAAGCAGACTTTTTAACGCTTCATGTACCAGCTCAAAAACATTATGTAATTGATGATGCAGATTTTGCTCAAATGAAAGATGGTGTCATTATGGCTAATGCTGCACGTGGCGGTGTAGTTAATGAAGTTGCTTTAGTAAAAGCTATTGAAAGTGGTAAAGTTTTAGGAGCAGCATTAGATGTTTATGAAAATGAACCAAAACCAGAAATGCAGTTATTAATGAATTCTGGATTATCATTAACACCTCATACTGGAGCTGCTACAAATGAAGCTCAAGATAGAATTGGAACAGAATTAGCAGAGCAAATTATCAATATTTTAAAATAGTTTGTCGCAAATTGTGACTAATCGAAAAAAAATGAGTCCTACTAATGTTAGGACTTTTTTTTGTACATTGAAGGTCCAATTATATTAATCTTATTTAAAACAAATTATGTCAGGAATTTTAGACTTATTAAACAGTGACCTCGGTAAAACAATTATTAGTGGAGTTTCAGGATCTGCTGGAACAGACCAAAACAAAACGAGTAGTGTATTAACTATGGCTTTGCCAGTATTAATGGCTGCAATGAAAAGAAATGCATCTACACCAGAAGGTGCAGAAGGATTGATGGGTGCTCTTAATGGCAAACACGATGGTAGTATTTTAGATAACCTTGGTGGTTTATTTGGTGGTGGAGTTGATGATAATGTAAAACAAGATGGAGATAAAATTTTAGGACACGTTCTTGGTAACAAAAGAGAAGGTGTTGAAAAGATTTTAGGAGAAAAATCTGGTTTAGATATGGGTTCAATTGGTAACATACTTAAAGTTGCTGCGCCAATTTTAATGGGTGTTTTAGGAAAACAAAAACAACAAAACAATGTAAGTTCTTCTAACGATTTAGGAGGATTACTTGGTGGTCTTCTTGGTGGTAATGATGCTAAAGAAGAACAAAGTTTCTTAGAAAAAATATTAGATGCAGATGGTGACGGTAGCGTTATTGATGATGTTGCAGGAATGGTACTAGGTAAAGCTGGCGGTGGAAAAAGCGGTTTAGGTAGTTTACTAGGTGGACTTTTTGGAAAATAAAATAGACTTACAATACATATATAAGAAAAGCCAAACATGATGTTTGGCTTTTTTTTGTTCTATTTACTCACTGATAAGTAGCTCTCACTCATTGTAGTTTTATTTAATGATACAATCACAATACTTTTGGATTAATCTAAACAAAGAAATGATTTTTAAGCATCATTTTGCTTAGGAATGATTTTTGTAACTTTAAAATATAAAAAACGCAATGAAACGTATTACTCAAATTTTTATCCTTGCACTACTTCTTGTAAGTTGTGGTTCATCTCAATCCATTACTGAAAACAATACTCAAGCAGATATTCCTGAAGAAGATATTGTAAGAATAGCTAATGATGATCTCGAATATGAAATTACCATTATTGAACCTGGTTTTAATACGTGGCTTGCCTCTATTGCAAGACCCGAAGGTTATTATTCTCAATCTTACATGGAAGCTAGAAATAGAGCTATGGTCGTCAACTGGAATAATAGAGTTTTACAACCACAGCAATACGACCCTAATCTTTACGAACTACAAATAGATTACAAACATGGTGTTGACTATGGTTATGACGTTAACTACAAATTGTATAACTATTTCATCTACTTTCAGTTAACTTATAAGCAACAATTATCATCATTTGTTCCTAGAATTTAAATTATCTTTGCAAAGCAAAATTGAGCTATGTTAAAGACATTTAAAAAGAATTGGGACATTCAACACAACTGGCAATTACTATTTCCTTTACTTGGACTTTTAGGTTTGGCATATAGTAGTTTCAAACTCGCTTTAATCTTTACAAAAACATATCATATTACTGCCACGATACTTCTGGCAGTAATTTTGTTTCTAGCGCTTTTAAAATTCATTTTATTTATTTTTAAAAAATTAGAAAACAAATGGATTGTAACTCATAGATGGGAAATCATACGCATTTTCATCGTTTTTGCAGTTACTGGGTCGTCTTCAATGTTTGTAGGACGCCCTATCATTAAGGCTATAGGAATTACTAAAGAAAACTTAAATCCTGTACTTTATTGGGTATTATTCATTATCATTGGGCTAATTTTTTATCAAATTCTTTTAGTTACTTTTGGATGGCTTTTTGGTCAATTTAAATTCTTCTGGGAGTTTGAAAAGAAAATGTTAAGACGATTTGGTTTAGGTAGATTTATAGATTAATGCAAAACAACAAGTTACATCCCATTTTAAGGTTATTTACGCTACTTACAGTAGTGCTCTTAATGATGCCTGTTGTTGTAAAATCTACTCTTATATTTGAAGATCACCATCATG
>CAJQOA010000186.1 GCA_905479815.1 uncultured Psychroserpens sp. | reverse complement strand
TTCCGAAGAAAAAAATAAACATTAAAACATAAAGAACATGAAATTTAATAATATAAAATTAGCAGCAATTACTTTGCTAGTATCATTTTCAGCATACAACTGTAGTAATGATGATGATAATGGATCAACTGGACCAACAGGACCGAACTTTACAGGTATTTATGCTCAAGAAGATCAAATGGGACGACCAGCTATTAATACCGTATTTGTAGACATGGCAGATAAAAATGCTTTTAACACAACTATACCTTCTAATCAAGGGGTAGCATTTCAATCTAAGTTTCAATCTAAATTAGAAGCTTTAAATCCTGCACATTCAGATCCAATGTATACAAATGCTTTAGGTTTTAATGCTGAGCAATTTACTGGAGCTTTAGCAACAGATGTATTAACTGTTTCCTTAGCTGGTACGACAACGTTTTTTGATGGTACAAATGTACTAACAGGTCGTAATTTGACTGATGATGTAATTTCGGTTGAGTTATTATTAATCTTTGGAGGCCCAACGGGTGCTGATAATCCAGGACTAACAAATGATAATGTTGATAGTAATGATAAAGCATTTTTAGCCTCGTTTCCTTACTTGGCATCACCTCATTAATGATTTTTTCAATTCTGAAATGGGCTGTTAACAAGCTCATTTCAGATTATTATAATAAACTCAAAATTCAATTAATATGAACTCTAAATACATCTCAATACTATTCGTATTTGCAACAGTTCTATTCACAAACTGCTCGCAACAAATTACTACTAAAAAAATTACAGATACAAACGACTATAATATGTATTTGGCAATTACAGAAAATGAAACTCTGGATCGCGCAAAACAAAATGAAGTCTTTTGGTCTAAAAAATTAGAAAAAACACCAGATCAATACGGATTTCATAGTAAATTAGCATCAACATATACAGCATATTTTACTTCAACTGGTGACGTTGAGTATCTTATTAAAGCTGAAAAAGAGCTCTTAAAAGTCAATGAAATTACAAAGTATGAGAACCCATCATATCTTAAAAGTTTAGCCTATAATTATGTCTCGCAACACAAATTTAAAGACGCTTTAGAATTATTAAAAAAAGCTGAAATATTAAAAGAAGGCCTAAGTGAAACCCAAAAAATGCTCTTTGATGTGCACCTTGAATTAGGTAACTATGATCTAGCTCAAGACTATCTAAGTAAATTTGAGAGTTTTGGTGATTTTGATTACCTCATTCGTTTATCAAAAATGAGTGATCATAAAGGAAATCTAGACGCTGCTATAAAATATATGGAACAAGCAATGGCAATTGCCGAATCTTCTAATTTAAAAGGTTTGAAACAATGGTCATATACTAACATAGCAGATTTTTATGGTCACGCTGGTGACATTGAGAAATCATACAATCATTTTTTAAAAGCATTAGAATTAGATCCAAATGATGCTTATGCTAAAAAAGGAATAGCTTGGATTGTATATTCACATGAGAAAAATCCTGATGAAGCACTTCGTATTTTAAATGCAGTGACTAAAACCTACAAAGCTCCTGATTATTATTTATTGAAAGCAGAGATTGCAGATTATAAAGGTGATAAAGATAGTAGTGATTCTCAATTAAAATTATATAGAATTGCAATGCAAAACACGGCTTATGGTGATATGTACAATGCATACAACGTATTGCTTAATGTAGATGAAAACACAAATTTTAAAGTAGCAATTGATATAGCAAAAACCGAAATTGAAAATAGACCAACACCGCAATCATATGATTTAATAGCTTGGGTTTACTTTAAAAACGGAAATTTAAGTGCAGCTTTAGATATAGTAGAACAACATGTTATCAATAAAACCTACGAGCCAGTAACACTCTATCATGTAGCAGAGATTTATAAAGCAGCAGGTAAAACGGAAGATATTAAACCGTTTAAAAAAGAGCTATTGGCTAGTTTGTATGAGTTAGGACCAACAATGGAAGATAAAATAGAAAATCTATAAAATTGAAAATTTTCCAAATAGTTTGAAGGAATTACTTGGTTAGCACTAACATGAAATTGATTGGTTTGTGAAATCTGCCATATGGAGATATGGTGTTTTTAGAGTTTTTTTGTTAGTTGAAAGCACCTGATCTAGTTTGTTAGCAGGTGTTTTCTTTTACTCAATTAATATTAAGTACATCAATAAAAAAAGCACCAAACTTTCGTTTAGTGCTTTTTAATGTTTTTATAAGTTTTTTATTTAAGGTTGAGAAACTATACCTAACGTATGTAATTGTTCCATAGTTGGTGTTTCGCTACCACCTGCAGGTTCAAGAGTGATTCCAAATGCCTGACTTTCATTTGTATTAGCGATATTAAAGATTTTATTGTTGTCATCATTAAAATTATCAATGATGCCTAAGCTCGTTGGAGTTAATGGGTTTAATGTTAATGACCATACTTGCCACACTTTGCCTTCTGGTGCATCTGGTAACCCTTGTGCATCTATGTAAATACTATTATCAGATTTGTTCCAATATACTTTTGCATAACTATTAGTAAAATTACCTTGTCCATCTAACGGTACAGAAATGATATCTCTATCTCTAAGTACATTTAATAAATGTTCCTTGACTGCCAAATCAGTTTTAGCTTCTTCAATTTGAACTTCTAAATAGCCTTTTTCAATTTCAGCATCAGAGACTTGAATTTCTAATTGTTTATTTTGATTAACAGTCCATAACATTCCTGCTCCAACAATAACTGCTGCAGCCCATCCTGTATATGTCAACCAGTTGTATTTAGCTTTTTCAATAGAAACGACTTTTACTTCTTTTTTACCTGATTTTAATTTGTCTTTGATAAGTTGTAACAGGTGTTTATTGTGACCTGGAGACATTGCTGAAGATAGTTTTATAATAGCAGATTCAATGTCTAATACTTCTTGTAAAACTTCAGGATGTTTAACCATAAGGTCTTGTACCTCTTTGTTTTCTTGGTCTGTTAATTGACCAGCAACAAAAAGCTCTAGTACTCCTGAGTCTATATATGCTTTTATATTCATTTTACTCTAATACTATTGCTCTCAAATCTTTGATACAATTTCTATTTCTTGTTTTTACTGTTCCTAATGGGATATTTAGTTCTTCAGAGGTTTCTTTTTGTGTGTACCCCTTAAAGTATAAATATTCAATTATTTTTTTACACTTTTCACCAAGAGCCTTCACATATTTACCAATACCTATGGCATCTATCTTATCATTAAGATTTTCACTGGTTTCTAAAATATCTACGAAAAATTCAGCATTCAGGTTTTTAGAAGAATTCTTGAATGCTTTAGATCTTGTTTTATCTATGGCTGCATTTCTCGCAATATTTAGAATCCACGTAAAAAAACGCCCTTTACTAGAATTATAAGAATCAGCTTTATGCCAGACTTTTATAAAAACATCCTGCATAACTTCTTCTGCTATTTCGTGATCTCTTACAATATTATAAATGACACCATGCATGCTATTGCTATACATACCATAGAGTTTTTCGAAAGCTTTTTCATCTTTCTTCTGAAATTGAGAAATCAAAATTTCTAATGTCATTTATAGAAATAAAAGTGAATTATAAATATAAGAGCTACACAGTTGTAGCTCTTAATATATAGTTTTTGTTGTTTTCTTATTCGATAATTCCACCGCAACTCACACGGCTTCCTGCAGCTCCAGATGGTTGAGACTTAAAATCATCAACACCTTGATGTACTATGATTGCTTTTCCTAAAATATCTTTAGATTCATCTCCACAACCAATACACCATTCATCTGTGATTTTAGATATAGTAGCTTGCCCATTAGCATTGGCACTAAAATTACCAATATCACCTTTATGATAACCAGTAGCATCACCCCATTTTCCATGTTGTTGAGCTGTTGGGTTCCAATGACCTCCTGAAGATTTACCATCATCAGAAGAGCAATCAGCTTTTTCATGAATATGAATTGCGTGTTCTCCTTCTGTTAATCCACTTAAAACAGCAATCATACTTACAACACCTTTTTCTTGCTTGATAACAACATTACCTTTAACACCACTATTACTTTTAGGGTCTAATACTACAATTACTTTTTTTGTTTCATCATAATAAGCTGGTCGCTCTTTAGTTGTAGTGTTGTCTTGTGTTTTTATTTCAGACTCAGTCTCAGTTACTACAGCGTCAGCCTCATTAGGGACTTCTTTTTTATCAGATTTACAAGATACATTTAAGCATAAAGCTAAAATTAAGATGTATAAAATAGAATGTTTCATTGATTTGATTTTAATGTTATTGATGTTGAAAGATACTCATTATTTAAAACGAAAGAAAATTTAATAATTTAATATTTATTAACTCACTCAATCTAAACTAGTTTTGACTTTAACGCGTTTGCTTTAAAGTGTGAAAAATAGAATTTCAATTTATTTTTAAGATATGATATAAGTCATATTTCGACTCGATTATTGCTCGTAAATTTGAATAAAGTTGTTTAGGTATGTGCAATTTAATAGTTAAAAGTATAATGTGGCTGCACCATCATTATACAAGTTGTCCCAGATATTTCTTGATTGGGTCAATGCAACGTTATATTTGAATGAAAGTAAAGCTATAGAAAACACACACCTCAACATCTATTTATATCATTAAAATAAACACTTAAATATATGTATCATGGATAAGATAATAGTACCAATAGATTTCTCTCAATATTCTGATTTTGCACTTGAAACTGCAGCTATTTTAGCAAAACGAAATAATGCAGATTTAATAGTATTACACATGCTAGAGATGGAACAAGGCAGTTTGATAAGCTCTAATGACGATCAAAATGAACAAATGGTGTTCTTTTTAAAATTAGCCGAACAGAAGTTTGATAACTACTTAAATAAAGACTTTTTAGAAGGTGTAAATGTAACACCAATAGTGAAGCATTTTAAAGTGTTTAGTGAAGTCGCAGAAGTAGCTAGAGAGCATAACGCAGATATGATTGTTATGGGATCTCATGGAAGTAGTGGTTTGTCAGAAATTTTTGTAGGCTCTAATACAGAGAAAGTAGTGAGATACTCAGAAATCCCTGTATTAGTAGTTAAACAAAAACCTGCTAAATTAGATTTTGATACTGTAACATTTGCTTCAGATTTTTCTAACGAAATGATTGAGCCTTATATTAAAGCTCGTCAGCTATTTAAAAACTTAAAATTAATACATGTTAATGTTCCTGGTGAAGGTTTTAAAAGTTCTACGGAAATGGAAAAAACAGTAGCTAGTTTCCTTCAAAAAGCAGATGGTAATTTGAATAAATTAAATGATGTACATTATACCTCAGATTATACTATAGAAAAAGGAATTTTAAATGCGTCTAGTCTTTTAGGTGCAGATTTAATTGCTGTCCCAACACATGGAAGAAAAGGGCTAGCACATTTCTTTTCTGGAAGTGTATCTGAAGATGTTGCCAATCATGCAACATTACCAGTAATCACCTTTAAAATATAGTTGTAGCTGGTTATTAGAAATTTTGACTAAAACAAAAAGCTTGAGCAATTTGCTCAAGCTTTCTTGTATTGATTTTATTAGAAATTAATTCGCTTTTTCAGCTTCAATCTCTGTGCTTTCGGTTTCTCCATCTACAGGTTGGTTTTCCTTCTTAAGATGTTCATCTAAAAACTTTAAAATTCTACTGTAAGATTCTATTTGGTTTTCTTTTTTAACAAAACCATGTCCTTCATCTTCAAATAAAACATATTCTACCGGAACACCGTTTTTTCTAACACCAGCAACAATCTCGTCGCTTTCTACTTGTAATACCCTTGGGTCTTTTGCGCCTTGTAAAACGATTAATGGTTTAGTCACTTTGTCAGTATGAAATAATGGTGAAATACGTTTTAATCTAACAGAATCTGCCGAAAAAGGATCTCCTAATTCTAAATACAATGATTCTCTAAACGATTCCCAATATGGAGGTATACTCTTTAAAGTTCTCATCCAATTAGTAACACCAAATAGATTAACACCTACATCAAACTCTTCTGGAGTGTATGTCAATGCGGCCATTGTCATATAACCACCATAAGAGCCTCCTATAATTCCAATCTTTTCACCGTCAATTTCAGTTTGCGACGCTAACCAATTTTTACCTTCTACACAATCTTGTAAATCTTTCTCGCCATGGTTAAGATCATCCATTTGGTAAAATGTTTTTCCGTACCCACTACTACCACGATTATTTACTGCTAAAATGGCATAACCATGATTAACCATATATTGAATAAGAGAACTAAACCCTTGACGCGTTTGACCTCCAGGACCACCATGAACCCAAACCATTGCTGGTACTTTGTTTTCTGCGGAAGCTTGTTTAGGTAAATAATATATTGCTGGAATAACAGTACCATCAAAAGATTCGTAACGCACCACTTTTGCAGTGACTAAATCCTCTGCATCAATAGCTTCATTTAAAACATTTGTAAGCTTGTGCTGTTCTTTAGTTTCCAAATTATAGGTATATAAATCTGAAGGTGAATTAGAACCTCCAACGTACATACGCATCCAAGATTCATCATCGTTAAATCTCACACTTGTGATGCTTTTATCACCAAAGTCAGGTAATTCAATAGGTGTCATAGTTTTAGCATCTAAAACATCAATGGCGTTTTTGCCATCATCATTAACATAAACAACCATATATGTTCCTTGTGATGTGAATCCAGCACCAGAAATATCCCATGATTTCTCTAATACTTTTGTCGCCACTTTAGTTTCTAAATTATAAGACATTAAGTAAGAGAATTCTGCACCGTCATCTGTTGTGTAATAAAATGTAGAATTATCTTTTGAAAAATCTTGAGAAGAGTTGCCACTTTGATTCTTATTAATTTTTGTCATTTCTTTGGTCTTTACGTTGTAAAGCGACAAATCACTATCATTTGTATTTAAAGATTTGGTTAGTGCAAAATAATTCTCATCATTTGACATTCCTGAAAAACTAAGCCCAGTATCATCTTGATATATCATTTCTGAAGTATAATCATCGATCGACATTTTGTAAACATCAAAATATCTTGGGTTTCTTTTATTAGAACCAAAATATAAGTGCTCGTCATCTTCAGCCCATCCATAGAAACTAGCTTTAGCGCCTTTATCTGGAGTGATATCTTTAATTGTTCCGTCAAGTTCTCTTACAAATAGGTGATCTATTTCATCCCCATTTCCATCGGCACTCAATAACATTCTATTGTCATTTGGGAAATACGATCGTGCACTAATGGATGTACTATCCGATTGTGTTATAGCTGTCATTTCTCCTCCTTTTGTAGGAATCGTATAGACATTGTAAATACCAGACCGATTACTAGACAACAGTAGTTTACTATTATCTGATGAAAAACTTCCGCCACCAACAGCTTCATTGTCCATAAACTGTTCAATAGTGTATTGCTTAATTTCTCGCTTTGCTATAGCATTGTCTTTAGAGTCTTCTTTACAAGAAAACATAAGAACAGCGATACATAATCCTAAAATTTTTGTTTGCATAATGATTGGTTTTGATTAATCTAATTTAAATGTTTTAATCTCTTTAAATGGATCTGTTTTAATGGCTTCCATTTTTGAACGATAAGGAG
>CAJQOA010000185.1 GCA_905479815.1 uncultured Psychroserpens sp. | reverse complement strand
GCTACGTCTTCTTTAGGGTAATACCCAATTGAAGGCAAAATTTGAGTCAGTAATATAATGACGCCAATGGCAGTCATAAATCCAGAAACTACAGGATATGGAATATATCTAATATACTTTCCAAGCCCTAAAGCACCTAAGCCAATTTGCATTAAACCAGCTAATAAAAAAACCGTTAATATAACAGGTAGAGCTTTACTTACATCTCCATCATTAGTTGCAATTATCCCAGCAATGACAACCATACTTACAGCTGTCATTGGCGCAGTTGGTCCAGAAATCTGAGTACTTGTACCTCCAAAAAGTGCTGCGAAGAAACTAATAAATATAGCTCCATACAAACCAGCTTCTGGCCCTAAGCCTGACGACACACCAAATGCTAGTGCTAATGGTAATGCAACGATTCCTGCGGTAATACCACCAAATGCGTCTCCTTTAATGTTGGAAAATAAATTCTTCATATTCTATTAGTTAGTGTAATCCTAAAATTAACACTTTTTCAACATAAAAAAAGCATATTGGAAGCTTTCAACTTCAATTAACACGATTTTATGATTGGGTCTATTTATCATCAGATATCAAAAGAGAGACATTTACATTGTTAATCACATTTTTGATATTAGTTTTACTTTCGTTATTTCGATCTACACACAACAAGTTTACATCACTCTTAGTCAAATAATTTGACAAACTTTTAATTGAATTATCTCCATTATCAAATACTAAATCTACAGTTTGTTTGTCTTTTGAGTCACTTTCAAAATTGACTTCAACATCTGGTTGAGTGATTTTAAACGATTTTAATGGTTTTTGTGTATGACTTAAAACACTGCTAAATAATTCTGAATTAAAAGATTTACTTGAGCTATTCAAAACACCTAACGATAGGTCTTTATTTGGCTCTAAAGTGTTTTCTTCAGAAGCAATCATTATGGTTCCATCATAATTTTTAATTATGAAATCAGTAATGTTATCTCCAATGAAACTGATCGCTTTAGACTTTCTTTTACCAAGTATAATAACATCTGGTTTATTTGTTTTAATATAATCTGTTATTTCACTTTTTATATTACCAAAAGCATGACTGTGACTAATAGGAATATCAAAATCTTTAGATATTGATGCTATTTTATTTTGTATGTCGCTACCCGTTTCTAAATAAGATCTATTGATAGTCCTAATTGCTGATAATTGACTTTCTTGATCTACAACATCTGTTGCTTTTTTTATATAAAAAAAATGTATATCTCCACCAATCATTTTCGCAAGACTAACACTACTTTTAATAGTGTTAGTCATTGTCTCTTTCATATCTGAAAGCACCAAAATTTTATATTTATTATTTTTCATGATTTTATTTTTTTATGCGGTTTTTGGTCTCAATTTGAAAAATTCGATAAAACTGTCCGGATTTTCAACAATTCCACGTTCAGAAATAAGTTGAATGTCAATATGTCGCTCTTTAGCTTTAAAAGCAAAATCATCTAGAATTTCTATAATATCATTATCTAAATATCTTGTCTTGCGAACATCTAATTCTAAATAGGTGTCTCTTGGAAGGCTATCCAATTCTTTCAAAATGGCTCCTTTGTTAAAAAATGTCACCTCTTCAGCAAGTGTCATTTTAATTCTGTGCTTACCATTACTCTTGTCTTCAATATGCAAGAAGTGAGAATTTTGGAAACTTTTTATCAATATCACAACAATACCAACAGTCAATCCTAAACCAATTCCCCAAAGTAAATCTATAAATATAATCCCTAAAACAGTTACAAAAAATGGTATAGATTGTTTCCAACCTAAATTGTACATTTTTTTGAAAAGCGCAGGTTTAGCTAGTTTATAACCAACAATAAAAAGAACTGCAGCTAATACTGACAAAGGAATCATATTCAATAATTTTGGTATTAACACTACAGAAATTAGCAGTAAAAAACCATGTATAATTGCAGATAACTTACTTCGTCCACCAGACTGTATGTTAGCAGAGCTTCTAACAATTACTTGTGTAATTGGTAATCCTCCAATCATACCAGAAATAATATTTCCTGTTCCCTGTGCTAATAATTCTCTGTTAGTAGGTGTTACATTTTTATGAGGATCTAACTTATCTGTCGCCTCAACACAAAGCAACGTTTCTAAACTTGCCACTAATGCAATGGTAAATGCCACAATCCAAACTTGTGGATTTGTAATTGCCGAAAAATTTGGAAAGCTAAATTGCCCTATGAATGTATCAAAACTATCTGGTACTGGGACGCTAACTAAATGCGAAGCTTCCAGTGAAAGCGTCTCGTTAGACTGTGTCAATATATAAAATATGATACCTACGACTACTGCTACTAAAGGGCCTTGAACAATCTCAAAGAATTTACCTTTTTTGCTTAGTACATTACTCCATTGTAATAAAATGGCTAGTGAAATAAGAGCAATAAGAGTAGCTCCTTTATCGAAATTACCACTTATTATGGCATTTACGGTTTTTAGTAATTCTGTTAATGTATTCTCACCATCAAATTGCAAAAACGCAAAATCACCTTCAGGGTTTTTATCAAGTCCGAAAAAATAGGGGATCTGTTTTAGGATTATAATTAATCCAATACCAGTTAACATCCCTTTAATTACTGAAGACGGAAAGTAATATCCAATAATACCAGCTTTTAGTATCCCAAAGGTAAGTTGGATAATTCCACCAAGAACAACAGCTACTAGAAAGTTCTCATAACTCCCTAATGTTCCAATTGCAGTTAATACAATCGCAGCTAATCCTGCTGCTGGTCCACTAACTCCAATTTTAGAACCACTTAATCCTCCAACAACAATTCCTCCAATAATTCCTGCAATAACTCCTGCAAAAAGAGGCGCTCCACTGGCTAATGCAATACCTAAACATAATGGTAGTGCAACAAAAAACACGACTATACTAGCTGGCAAGTCACTTTTAATAGTTTTAAACATGTATAAATTCATTTACGCCAACGAAAAACTCGTTAGCTAATTTTTAATAATCTCTTTTAGGACAAAGTTGTCCAATGTGTTTTAAAAATTATTAAATGAATTCGGGAGGTGGAAAAATTAAATTAAGATGAGGTTTGGGGTAGGTTTTAAAAGTATATTCTAAATTTTGTTCATTTTCAGAAGACATAAAAGACTCATCTTCATCATCTAAGTCAACAACAAATTTTTTAAATTCTTTGTTACCTTCTTTTCCTTTTTCTTCCTCTTCTTCTGAAATATCATAGACAAAAGAGATGTCAATAGAATCATCAATAGCCATAATAATTGTTGGCGCTATTATAAGCGACAAAAATAGTAATGAAAAGAAAATGGCTAATAGGCTTTTGTTCATGGTTGATTTAAGAACTGCAAATATAAACTTAGAATTTTAAATTTCTGTTAAAGAATATCTAAAAATCCTTCAACATTTTTATATCGTCGTTAGAAACCCAACCTGTTTTACCATCTGCAAGCTTAATTTTTTTCCAGTTAGAAACGGTATCTATCACTTGAACCTTTGTGCCTTCATGAAGTTTAAAAGACTCTGTACTTCGTAGATTTGGTTCGCTCTTAATTTGACTTTCTTGAGCAAACACAATAGCTGGTTGATTTTTTTGCTCCAGACCATAACTATTAAATGCAAAAGCCAATGCAATGAACGCCAATATTAAAGACGATACACTTGTTATAAATGCTAAACGCTTTTTTGAGGTGCTTTGAGAGAAATAGTACATCAAGAATAAAAGCACAAAAAAGATGACTAAGACGACCGATACTTTTGCCCAATTATCAAAAACCATAGTATTTGTAGCATTTTTTATGAGTCTAGAAAAACCAACTTCTGGAACGATCTCAATGGCATCGATAGTCATATTTCTAGCGTAAGCTATATTATTCAGGATCTCTTTATCATTTGGTTTTAATAACAAAGCTTTCTCATAATAGTAAATGCTTGGTGCTACGTTATTTAATTTATAATGTGCATTTGCAATATTAAAATATAACTCAGCAGAATGTTCATTCTGCTCCAATATAGAAGTATACTTATTTAACGCTTCAGTATAATTACCATCATTATATAGCGCATTAGCTTGCTCAAATATCGTTTTGTTTTGAGCAAATGACATCGTGCTAATTAGAAATACGAGTATATAAAATATCTGTTTCATCTCTATTGTATCTCTTTATCTATTATTGAAATCGTTGATGCAGCCTTATCATAATCTTGTTGCATTTCTACATTAGTGATTGGCGTATATCTTGCCAATTCACAATGTTCTAAAATGCTTATAAATTCTTTTACTGTTGGTTCATTAACTTGACGTTCAATAAGAATTTCTTCGATTTTCTCTTTACTGAAATCGCTCGTTTCAATTTGTAATTTAGCTTTCAAATAATTATGTAATGCTTTCTCAAGAGCGATATAAAAAGTCTCCTTATCGCCTAACGCTTTTTTAGCGTCGCTTAGATATTTTTTAGCGAGCTTATCTGCTTTTCTTATTTTATTTCCGAAGACATCTGCATTACGTTTTTCTTTTTCTTTGCGATATATAAGCGCTAAAGGAATCAATAATAAAGGAGATAATAATGAACTCCAAAACGCAGTTGTCTTAAAAAAGTTGTTAGATACAATTGGTTTTAAATTGGCCTCAGTTTTCACAAATGCAAATTGGTCACTATTTAGCGTCACTTCTTGTTTATCGCCATCGGCTGTTGCCAAATTATCATCACCCGAAGATGTATTAATTGGACCTTCAATGACATCAATAATGATTTCTCCAGAAGACACACGCTTATACGTTTCAGTCTCTAAATCAAAATATGAAAATGAAATACTAGGTATTGGATATTTGCCTTTGTATTGAGGTACAATCGTGTAGCTATCTGCAATAGACCCTTGCATACCACCTAAGTAGGTTCTAATAGTTTCGTTATGCTCAGGTTCGTAAACTTCTAAAGAGCTAGGCAATGTTAACTTAGGTAATTGAAATAATTTAAGATTTCCTTTTCCAGTAACTTCTACAGTAGCACGTAAAGATTCTGATGCATTTAACTCAGATTTTGAGGTCAAGACATTAAACTTAAAGTCACCAACAGCTCCAGTGAAATCATCTGGCTTACCTTCTTCTGGTAATGCTTTTACATTAATCGTTCTACTTCCTGCTGAAACCGTTCTATTGGTTTGCGCCATATGCCTACCTCCAAAAATATCTCTTCGGTTGGTTGGCACCTCAACAGTAACATCGAGCTTTAAAGGTTCTATTTCTAACTTTCCTGTTTTTTGTGGATAGAGAACCGTTTTCCGAAGCACCACATAACGATAGTCTTCTCCTTTATATTTTCCATTTTGAATTCTTAAGCCTTTCGTATCTATTTTCTGACTCCAAAAATCATTATATCTAGGATTTTCTAATTCTCTCCAATTACTCACACCAGTATTAGGCGATACATATAATTTATAGATTACAGTAATTGCTTCATTAAGATAAGGGTCACCTTTAGAAATCTCTGCAACTAAATGAATGTTTTCAGACGCGACACCATCTACATTATAGGGATCATTTGGTCGTTTTACTGCTTTTACAACTTGAACTTTTACAGTTTTGGTTTTGTAGGTTACACCAGCAATTTCAATACTTGCACTTTTAATATTAAAACGTCCCTGTTTTTCTGGTGCTAGAAAGTAACTGTATGTTTTTGTGTAAGAATGTGCGCCATTAAGCCAAGAATTACTAACCGATGTATTTGGTCCACCTATGACTTGAAAGTTTTCAAAATCTGGAGCTTCAAAATTATCACCATCCTTGTTCATTATAAAATCAACACGCAAGCGCTCATTCTTTCCCAACTTAGTCTTGCTTACTTTAGCCTCAAATTTGACCTGAGCAAATGTCGTACTCGATGCGAGTACAATTAATAATATAGATATGTGCTTTATGAGTTTCATCTCAATTTTTTATTCTGAAATTTTAAGACTTTACTTTTATTTTAAGTGCATTTGATATTACAGTCGCTGTCACATGTGTCAGTGATAGTCTAAAGCCATCTTCAATATCTTTTTTACCTGGTACTTCTGCTTCAATTTGTAATTCTAGTGGTTTAATTACAATGTCACCACTTTCAATAGCTCGAAGAATATCTTTTTTTATAACGATTACACGATATCGTTCTCCTTTATACATCTCATATTCTATAGATAATTTATCAAGTTTTACTGTTTCATAATTAAATCCATCATAGGTTGGATCTTCTTCAATTGACCAGCTTGAAATACCAATATCTTGCGATACATAAAACCGATATTCAATATGCAAATCCTCGTCAACAGAAACCTGATCTGAAGAAACTTTCATAAGTAAATGCACTTTACCTTCTAATGAATTTGACACAGAATCTTTAGTAATTGAAGATCTTAACGCCTTAGTTTCATTTGCAGAACTTACACTAACGGTAAAGAGCATGAACAATAACAATATGTGTTTCATTAATTTCATATCTATTACCTTACCAATCTTTTTCAGTTTTCACCTTAGCACCTTTTTGCTTTTCGGCATTTATTTTTTGCTGTACCTTCTTCTCTTGATTGTTCATGGCTTCTAACAAATTTTTAATTTGCTGAGGCGACAATTGTCCAGGTTGTGGTTTAGGCTTCCCTTCTTGCTTTTTATCATCTTTCTTGTCGCCTTTACCTTCATCTTTCTCATCCTTAGGCTTCCCGTCTTTATCCTGTTCATCTTCGCCATCTTTTTTATCTTGATCGCCTTCGTCTTTAGGGTCTTCCTTTTTCTCGTCTTCCTTTTTATCCTCGTTCTTGTCTTCGTTCTCTTTGTCCTCGTCTTTCTTCTCTTCTTCCTTGTCTTGATCTTGTTTTTGTTGCGCTGCACATTCTTTAGCTATTGCTAAATTATAACGTGTTTCATCATCGGTTGGATCATTACGTAATGCACTTTTATAAGCTTCTACAGCTTCTTTACATAACTC
>CAJQOA010000184.1 GCA_905479815.1 uncultured Psychroserpens sp. | reverse complement strand
TAGAAGATTTTAACAAGCCTAAACGAGATAATAGCGATTTATGGGTACAGTTTTGGGGACGACATAATGAGTTAAGCAACTCGTACATAGCAGGAAAAACGAATAGAGGACCAACGGTAAGAGTTAGTATTTCAGGAATTGAAAGTATCAACAATTACCACCAAATCATAAACAATCATTTCGGACCAAGACCAGTAAAAGGTGGACCTAGTGGAGAAACCATTCAGTTAGGAGATAGTTACACTTCTATGTCACCAAGCCATACCATGGTTGCTGATAATTTATTTGAAGAATGTAATGGCGAAGTTGAAGTCATTTCAAGTAAAACCAATTTTAATGTATTTAAAAACAACGTGTTTTATAAAAGTGAAGGCTCTTTAGTAACTCGGCATGGTAACTATGTTACAGTTGACGGGAATTATTTTGTTGGTGATGGTGTAAACGAAAACTACGGCGGAATTAGAATCATTAACACTGGGCATTGGGTAGTTAATAACTATTTCTATGGTCTAAAAGGCAAAAGCTTTAGAAGTCCATTGGCAGTAATGAATGGTATTCCTAAGTCACCATTAAACCGATACAATCAAGTAACTGATGTTGTTGTAGCTTATAACACCTATGTAAATTGTAGTTCGCCATGGCAATTTGGTGTTGGAACAAACATTGCGCAGGCTGATGTGTTGCCAAAATCTGAAATCCGTTCTGCTAGAGCAATCAGAACTACTGTTGCTAATAATATTATTTATAACGAAAAAGGACTAGAAGCGATTGTTGTTGAAAATGATAAAGCTGATGGCGTAACATTCAAAAATAACATCATAAATAATCAAGGTGTTAAGTTCAATGATTTTGATGGAGGTATTATTGAAGCTTCATTGGATTTGAAAAAGTTAACAGAAAACATTTATATTCCAACAGGAATACCTGATGATTTCGAAGCATATAATGGTTTCGATTTTGATACTATTGAAGCAGATTTATTAGGTGTTACTAGAAAAGATGACAAAAGTATTGGGGCTATAACAGGTAAAAATGTTTCTAACCCTAATATTTTAGACAAAGCTAAATACGGAACTTCATGGTATTCAAACATAAGTGATGCTAAAAACCCAACTACCCATACGATAAGTAAAGCAGAAGAATTACAAACTAAAATAAATGAAGCAAGTGATGGCGATATTATTACTCTGTCTGAAGGTACTTATGCTTTAAATGAATCGATAGTAATTAATAAAACAATTACTATTCACTCTGAAGAAAAAGCGCAGGTTGTTTATTCAGGAGCAGCTAACACGCCTTTATTTTCATTACAACCTTATGGAAAACTAACCGTAAATAATTTAATCTTAAAAGGAAACAATTCAAACTACGCATTCGCAAGTTTAAAAGAGAATATGTCTAACCATTTTGGCTTGACAGTTTCGGGTTCTGAAATAAGCGATTTTAATTATGTGCTAAAAGCCTACAAAGAATCATTTTCAGAACGCATTACTTTTGAAAACACGTCTATTTCTGATTGCGAAAACGGAATAGAATTATCTGAAGAAACAAACGACAAAGGTGATTATAATACGGAATATTTAACCATTAACAAATGTAATTTCGACAACGTAAAACAGAACGTTGTCGACTATTACAGAGGTGGGTATGACGAGTCTACAATTGGGGGAAACCTTTTAGTAGCGCACAGTACGTTTACGAATTGTGGAGCAAAAGAGAAAAACAAAAGATTACTAAATCATAATGGTATTGTGAATGTAAATATTACTAAAAACACATTCAAAAACAATGCAGTACAATTTGTTTCTATTTTATGGGGAGCGAAAAATAATATGGAATCTGAAAATACATTAAGTAATTCCGGACAAATAAAAACTGAGGAAAATTTAGTAATGAAATTGATGTATTAATAGCGTCAAGAAAATCGATTAGCAAAATGAAAAAATCAGTAATTACCATAATTATTCTTTTAGCGCTTGTTGCTTGTAAAAACAATACTAAGGCTACTTCAAATACAACTGATAAAAGTAAAGCTGAAACAAAATATCCTAGTGATGTTATTCCGTTTATGGATGAGTGGAAAATTCTCTGTGGAGATGGTACAAAAAGCGATTCCTTGGTGAGTTTTTCAAAGGAAAATTTCTTTTATGTGGAAAATGATGGTATCACCGATTGGGTAGTATATAAAACACCGAATTCGGGTGTAACATCAAGAACGTCAAGCAACACGAGAACAGAACTAGGACAAAAAGCACATTGGATTCCTGAAACGGGGGGCAAATTAACAGGAACCTTAAAAGTAATGCATGTATCAACTACTGGTGATGCAACAGCAGCCTCTTCGTATTCGGTAGTAATTGGGCAAATTCATAGCGATGAAGGACATGAGAATGAACCTTTAAAAATCTATTATAAAAAATTCCCAGGGCATACAAAAGGTTCTGTTTTTTGGAATTATGAAATTAATACAGAAGGAGATAATATTGGAAGATTTGATTATTCTACTGCCGTTTGGGGTCATGATTTTTCAGTTGTTGGTTCAAGCCATGATACATATCCAAAAGAGCCAGAAAATGGTATTGCTTTAGGTGAAGAATTCAGTTACGAAGTAAACGTCTATAAAGGTATTATGTATCTCACTTTTAAAAGTGAAGGTCATGAAACTATTAAGCTCACAAAGAGTTTAATAAAATCTGAATTTGCAACAAAAAATGAGATTCCAGAACAAGTACTAAAAGTGTATGCTAATAGAGAAAAAGGTGGTGGTGTTGAACGTGAAATTGCTTATGCAGGTGAAATAAATTATTTCAAACAAGGCGCTTATAATCAGGCTAACGCAAAATCCACTAAGTCTGAAATTTATGGAGGCGATATCACCAAACAATACGCAAACGGAAGCTATGCTGAGGTATGGTTCAAAGATGCAACTGTAGGCGAAGGAACAAATCCTAACTAATATTTAATAAGAGGAAAAAAATGATAAGGAACAATAGAAAAGTAATCAAATCATTAACTACGCTTTTAATTCCCTGTATTTTCTTAATACTTACTAGTTGTAATAATACTCCTAAAAAGGCCAGCACCTCCACTTCAGAAAGCTCAAGCGAAAAAGCAATTGATGAGACTGTTTATGCAAGTGATGTTATTCCATTTTTTGATAATTGGAAACTGATTCTAGGCGATGGCTCAAATGCTGGTGTTGCAAACAACTTTGAAAACAAAGACTTCTTTTATACCGCGAATGATGAAAATACCGACTGGGTTGTTTTTAAAGCACCAAATGGAGGGGACACACACGGAACTTCAAATAATACACGAACTGAATTGGCGCAAACAAAAAAATGGTATCCAAAAACTGCTAATGATAAATTGACCGCTACACTTAAAGTGATGAATGTATCTGCTACAGGTGATGCTCGTGTAGCAGCTTCGCATTCGGTAGTAATAGGTCAAATTCATAGTGCAGACGGACATGAAAACGAACCGCTTAAAATATTTTATAAGAAGTTTCCTGGGCATACCAAAGGTTCGGTTTTTTGGCATTATGAAATTAATACGAAAGGAGATGACAATTCTGGAAGATGGGATTATTCTTCAGCAGTTTGGGGAGATGATTTCTCTGTCGTTGGCACAGATTCAAGTACCTATCCGGAAGAGCCTAAAGATGGTATTGATTTAGGTGAAGAGTTTAGTTATGAAATAAAGGTTGAGAATGGTATTATGAAATTAACATT
>CAJQOA010000183.1 GCA_905479815.1 uncultured Psychroserpens sp. | reverse complement strand
TGCAAAGGTACTTATTAATGATTAAGTATTAAAATGTTTTAGGGTATTGAAATCTGGTATACTTAAAGTTAGGGTGGTTTTTAGAATCTTCATATTTTAGCTATTAGATTCTTTATATGAAATGAACATAAATATACACTCTAGCTGGAAAGCACATCTTAATAATGAATTTGACAAACCTTATTTTAAAGGTTTGATCAATTTTGTAGCACAAGAATATGCCTCTAGCCAATGCTTTCCTCCTGAGGACAATATTTTTTCGGCATTTGATTTGTGTTCTTTTGAAGATCTTAAGGTTGTCATTATTGGTCAAGACCCTTATCATGGAGATGGTCAAGCTAATGGGTTGTGTTTTTCTGTGGCCGATGATATTTCACATCCTCCATCATTGAGAAATATTTTTAAAGAAATGGAAAGCGACCTTGGAATTGAGTATCCAGAATCTGGTAATTTGGAGTATTTAGCTAAACAAGGTGTTTTATTATTAAATGCGACTTTAACTGTTAGAGCACATGAGGCTGGAAGTCACCAAAAAAAAGGATGGGAACAATTTACAGACCAAGTAATTGAGGTTATTAGTAAAAAAAATGAAGCTATTGTATTCTTACTTTGGGGTGGATTTGCAAAAAAGAAAATAAAATTAATTGATACCACAAAGCATATTGTGCTAACAACCGGTCATCCATCACCTTTAAGTGCAAACAGAGGATATTGGTTTGGAAACAAACATTTCAGTAAAACGAATACCGTTTTAAAGTCAAAAAATAAAAAAGAAATAACGTGGTAATAATTAACTTCCAGTAGGAGCTAATCGTCTAGTTGTAAGGCGCTTGGTTGTTGTTTGTGGTTTGGTTACTTTAATAACAGTAGGCTTTTGTTGTGTTACTATCCTTGTTCCTTTATTACAACTAAAAATTAATAAAATAAAGTTTAGTGCAACTAAAAAAGAGAGTACTAGAGTAATTGTTATAATCATATTTAGATTGGTTTGTCAAGTTAGTTTATAGATTAGGGATTGCTAAAATAACTAAAAAATTGATAAATAGAAAGTTATAGAAAAAAAACAGGTAAATCTACCCACTCGTTTTGATTAAGTTTCTTCAATAATAAAACAACTAAAACTACTTTTTTCCTACCTTGAATTTATGATAATTTGGTTACTAACTTGTCGTAGGCTACTTTTTTTGGAATAATATCTAAGTTGAGTAATTTATCCTGTATTGTATTGACTGTAGTCTCATCAATAACATCTTGTGACCATTCTGTGAGTGATAACCATTCTTGTACATCCTCTAGTTTTTGATCATATCTATTGGCGATAGTTTTATCTATGCTTGGAATCTCTTTAAACTCCTCAGTAGTATTATTTATAATACTTAAAATGGTTTTTACATCTTCTAAGTTAGACTCTAAAAAATCTTCTCTTACCGCAATAACAAAACAAGGCCATGGCGTAGGGCAGTTGCTTATTCTTCTAAAAACACCATCATCAACAATTGGTTTAGTGGTGAATTTCTCCCACATAAAATAATCTGCATCTCCATTTGTTAACCCTTCAACAGCACCATCAAGATTTTTAATAACCTCAAAATTTAGGTCTTTTTCTAGATTCCATTTATGATTCTCAGCATTTATATAAGTCATCAAGTGAGAACCAGAACCATACCTGCTAATTGCTGCTCTAGTACCAATTAAATCTTCTACAGTTTTAAATTTCGAATCATGAGCTACATGAATTCCCCAAATTAGAGGAGATTGCACAAAAGTTTGTACAATTTTTGTTGGGTTACCATCAATGATATCTTTGATTACGCCTTCTGTAAGAATAACAGCCATATCAATTTCACCTTCACGTAGTGCTTTATTCATAGCACCAGTACCACCAAAATAATCTTTCCATCTTAAATTAATGCCTTCATCTTTGTATTCACCGTTTTTTAAGGTAAGATACCATGCGAGATTAAAATGCTCAGGAACGCCTCCTATATTTATTTGTTTCAATGTATAAGTCTTAAAATTAATCTTAGCTCACTATTTGATCTAAGGTGTATTTGATGAGATTATCAACGATTCCTTTTGGGTCATCACTAAACTCACCAGTTGCTCTATTTGCAATAATTGCATTCATAGAGAGCGAATTATGTCCTAATAAATTAGAAATCCCATAAATTCCAGCAGTTTCCATTTCTAGGTTAGTAATGGTTTTTCCGTTGTAATTAAAATTTGCAAGTTTATCGTTTAACTTGTTATCTTGAATTGCTAATCGCAATATTCGGCCTTGAGGACCATAAAAACCAACATTTGTAGCAGTAAAACCTGTAACCGTTTTATCACTTGATAACTTTTCTAATAAGCGATCACTACATTTTACAACATAGGGATCAGATTTTTTATCAAACCAGTTGGTTTGCTCTTTTAATGCTTCGGAAATTTTTGAATACTGCACATGTTCGCTATCATAAAAATGTAATAAGCTATCAAAACCTGCAGCATATTCACTAATTAAAAATGAATCAATAGGAATATCTTTTTGGATAGAGCCAGAAGTCCCAATTCTAATAATATCTAAGGAGGTCAATTCTGGTTTAATTTCTCTTTTGTCTAAATCAATATTAACTAATGCATCCAATTCATTGAATGCAATGTCAATATTATCTGTACCTATTCCTGTAGAAATCACAGTAATTCTTTTCCCTTTGTAAAGTCCAGTTTGGGTGTGAAACTCACGCTTATGTGCTGTAAATTCTACACTATCAAAATGTTTAGTTACACTTGGTACACGATCAGGATCACCAACTGTAATGATTGTAGTTGCTAGATGTTCTGGACGCAGATTTAAGTGATAAACACTACCATCGGGATTTAATATTAACTCAGATGCTTTAATTGGCATGTACTATAGTTTTAATGAGTTTGTTTTGTTGTTTATCAAATTTGTAATCCAAAGCTCTTACGCCTCCAAAATAAATAGTGTTATTCATTTCGACTTGATAATTATGTTGATGTTCAAGAGCTAAATGCCCTTTTCTATTTAATGTTAATGACTCTTCAGTTTCAGTAAAAAACAATGCTAATACGTCTATGACTCGCTCCAATTGTAAATCTCCATAACCATAATAACCTTGATAGTGAAGTGCATAACCCATTAAATGATGTCTAGATGTAATTGTGTTCTCTTTGACAAGTTTAAGAATATTGTATTCTAATGTACTAATACCACTTCTTACATCTGGAAAACGTTTAATATGAGCTTTCAAGCAATTACTCAAGTATGTAAAAGATGATGGTCTTGTAATTAACGGAAGCAATAAATTATGATCTTTTCCGCAATAAATTTTCCAAACATGTTTTGCTAGAGCAATATCATCTAATTTAAGTTTTATACGATCATCATAATGAGATTGTAGTTGTTTAGGGTTTAATTGACCTAAGGATTTTAATCCTTTTTCACCATCTACACGACCACTACAGACCAAATAAATTGGCAAGTAGATACCTTTTTGTTCAAGTAAACTTATAACAGCAACCATATTTATGTGGCAGAACAAATCATACTCAAACCATAAAACAATCTCTGTAAAATTAGAGACATCATCTAGTCTTTGAAGTTCGCTAGCTATTTCTTCCTTGCTTAATTCTATGTTGTAAACAGATTTGAAAAATGCTTTTCTCGTATTTAAAAACTCTTCAGAAGCGACCTCTAAAACCGTAGGTCCAACACAGAGGGCTTCTTGCCAAGTGATCACATTTGATGCTGTAATAATCTCTAATTTTAATAGATAATCAGTTAAGGCACTTCCGTTTGTAATATGCAAAGTTGTCACACTCATCCACCAACACGTTTTACGTTAAACCCTTTATCTTTTAAAATCTGCATGATTTTATCTCTATAATCCCCTTGAATTATAATTTTATCTTCCTTAAAACTTCCTCCAACACTTAATTTTTGTTTTAACTCTTTGGCTAGTTTCTTAAAATCTTCTGTAGCACCAGTATAGCCTTCAAGAATAGTGATAGGCTTTCCTTTTCGCTTTTCGTATTTACATATTATTGGGTCATCTTGTAACCAAAGACTTTTTTCTTTCGAAATTTTTTCTTCGGAAACATCTGTCTCCACATGCTCTGGAAAGAGGTTTTTTAATTGATCTTGTAAATCCATTTAGTAGGTTTAAGGTATCAGTTTTCAATCACAGTATTTTAGTACTGAAAATTCAACGTTACTTTTTTAGTCCAAGTTCAATTAAGCGTTCATTTAAAAACTCACCAGCAGTAATATCATCAAATTGCTTTGGGTTTTTATCATCGATACAGCTGTCTAAAACGTTTAATTTCATTTCACTAATAGGATGCATGAAAAACGGAATAGAGTAACGTGATGTTCCCCAAAGTTCTCTTGGTGGATTCACAACTCTGTGAATTGTAGATTTTAATTTGTTATTTGTATGTCTAGATAGCATATCTCCAACGTTGATCATTAATTCGTCAGGATCTGCCATAGCATCAATCCATTCACCAGCGTTGTTTTGCACTTGTAGACCTCGTCCTTGAGCTCCCATTAATAATGTGATTAAATTAATATCACCATGAGCAGCAGCTCGAACAGCATTTTCAGGTTCTTCTAAAATAGGAGGATAGTGGATAGGTCTTAAAATAGAGTTACCATTATGAATATAATTATCAAAATAAGTTTCTTCTAAGTCTAGATATAAAGCTAAAGCTCGCAATACATATTTTGCTGTTTTCTCTAGCATTTGATATGTGTCTTTTCCAATTTTATTAAATTGAGCAAGCTCATTTACTGTCACGTTTTCTGGATATTCCTTAGCGCGTTCTGGATCATCATCTACATATTGGCCAAAATGCCAAAACTCTTTTAAATCCCCTTCTTTTTTACCTTTTGCACTTTCTTTTCCAAAGGATATATAACCACGTTGTCCACCTATACCTTCAATTTCATAACTACGTTTAGTTTCGATAGGTAAATCGAAAAAATTCTTTACTTCACCATATAAGTTATCAACGAGTTCATCGTCTAGAAAATGACCTTTTAATGCTACGAAACCAATTTCTTCGTATGCTTTGCCAATTTCATCAATAAATTTTTGTTTTCTATTTGCGTCTCCAGAAAGAAATTCCTGAAGGTTAACACTTGGTATTCTATTCATTGTATAATCGATTTTTATTGCACTTCAATATAACAAAAATAGCGAAAATACTCCTAAAATCACAGATTTCAGTTCCACTAAAAAATAACGGACTTAGGCTTTCTAAAACTCAATTTTTATTTACATTTGATTTACTAACGTAATAATTCAAATAATGTTGACCTCAACCAAGAGTCTAATCACCTACGATAAGAAAAATCTAGACGATAAAACCCTAATAAGTCTTTATAAAAACATGCTCAAACCTCGCATGATAGAAGAGAAAATGCTCATTCTATTACGTCAAGGAAAGATTTCAAAATGGTTCTCTGGAATTGGTCAAGAAGCCATTTCTGTTGGTGTGACTATGGCTATGCAAAAAGAGGAGTATATCTTACCAATGCATAGAAATTTAGGTGTTTTTACGACGCGTGAGATTCCTTTGCATCGTTTATTTAGTCAATGGCAAGGAAAAGCAAATGGATTTACAAAAGGTCGTGATCGATCATTTCACTTCGGGACACAGGAATTTAATCTCGTTGGGATGATTTCACATTTAGGTCCGCAATTAGGAGTTGCAGATGGTATTGCTCTAGCAAGTGTATTAAAAAATAAAAAGACAGTCACAGCTGTTTTTACAGGAGAAGGCGGAACTAGTGAAGGCGATTTTCACGAAGCGCTTAATGTCGCTTCTGTTTGGCAATTACCCGTTTTATTCTGTATTGAGAATAATGGTTACGGATTATCGACACCAACAAGTGAGCAGTATAATTGTAAAGATTTAGCAGATAGAGGTAAAGGTTACGGTATGGAATCTTTTATTCTCGACGGAAATAATATACTAGAAGTATACTCTAAGATTAAAAAATTAGCTGAAAGTATTCGAAAGCGTCCAAGACCAATTTTAATTGAGTTCAAAACCTTTAGAATGAGAGGTCATGAAGAAGCTAGTGGTACAAAATATGTACCTAAAAAGCTTATGGATGATTGGGCTAAAAAAGATCCAGTAGATAATTTTAGAGCCTATTTAATGGAGAAACGTCTTCTTACTGAAAAAGATGATAAAGCCTTTAGAGAGTCAATACTTACTGAAATAAACGAAAATTTAAAGTTAGCTTACGATGAGGATGATATTGTTCCTGATGTAGAGACAGAGTTAAATGATTTGTATAAAGCGTTTGAATATAAAGAATCTACACCAAGCCCAAAAACAGAAGAATTAAGAGTCATTGATGCTATATCTCAAGGGTTAAAACAATCTATGGAAAAGCATAATGATTTGATCATTATGGGACAAGATGTTGCAGAGTATGGAGGTGTTTTTAAAATCACCGAAGGTTTTGTAGAAGCATTTGGAAAAGAACGTGTGAGAAACACACCAATTTGTGAGTCTGCCATTGTTGAAGCAGCCATGGGATTGTCAATTGCAGGTATGAAAGCTGTTATGGAAATGCAATTTGCAGATTTCGCAACATCAGGTTTTAATCCTATTGTAAATTATTTAGCAAAATCTCATTATCGTTGGAATCAGCAAGCAGATGTCGTGATTAGAATGCCATGTGGAGGAGGTATTGCAGCAGGACCATTTCATTCGCAAACCAATGAAGCTTGGTTTACTAAAACACCAGGTTTAAAGGTGGTGTATCCTGCATTTCCTTATGATGCAAAAGGATTGTTGGCAACAGCAATAGAAGATCCAAATCCAGTATTGTTTTTTGAGCATAAAGCGTTATATCGTACTATTCGTCAAGAGGTGCCTATAAATTATTTCACAATTCCTTTAGGAAAAGCAGCATTGCTTAAAGAAGGCAAAGATGTTACTATCGTTACTTATGGAGCAGGAGTACACTGGGCTTTAAAAACCTTAGAGAATAATCCAGATATTAATGCAGACCTTATTGATTTAAGAAGTTTACAACCGTTAGATACCGAAGCGATTTACACATCGGTTAAGAAAACTGGTAGAGCAATAATCTTACAAGAAGATTCTCTTTTTGGAGGTATTGCAAGTGATATTTCTTCACTTATAATGGAAAACTGTTTTGAACAATTAGATGCACCTGTCAAGCGTGTCGCTAGTATGGAAACGCCAATACCATTTATTGGGCAGTTAGAAGAACAATATATGGCTAAAGGTAGATTTGAAGAGGATTTGAAGGCGTTGTTGGCTTATTAAAAATGAAACCTTCTATAGATATATCGATAATAATTTTAATTCTTCTTTTTTTGGTAGGTTGTCAAAATATAAATAAAGATGACAAAACAATTAATGACGTTAAGTTCGGAAATCAAGATATTATTATTGATAATTTAGGCGTTGAATTAAACCTTAATCAGTTCAATGATTTTAAAGAATTATTAAGTAGAGTAGAAGACATTACTTGTAATGATAGTATTCCTAAAATCACTTTGGATGTCGAAAATGAAATAAGAACTGTTTATTTTAGTAATCCATGCTGGGAAAATTTTCTTTGTATTCTTATAAAGGAGAGAAATGTTATCGAGATTGAAAACGATTCAATTAATAAAAGTGATCGAGATTTTTTTGGATTAGATAGTTTAAATTTTGCTTTAAAACGAGACATTGATAATAATGGCAAAAACCCAAGGCTTGCTAGAACTCCTGAAAAACTAATGATTAATATTTCCGTTGATGGAAAAAAATGGAAAGAAAAGCTAGTCAGAAATCTAGAGCTGTTAACTTCAACTTATACTAACATCACTGGTAATACAAATTTAACTATTGTTTTAGTAAATCCAATAAAAGTACCACCACCACCACCTCCTTTAGATTATAAATATATACAAGACATATTTCCAAATAATTAAAAGATGATTACAAAATACTCAAACAAAGCCTTTCAATTCGCAATCATCTCTATGGTGTGCTTTTTGATATTTGTGCTGTTTCAATTTCTTGCTGCGAGTAATGAAATTTCCGAAGACACTTATACCTATGCGAGTAGCTTTACGATATCTATAATTTTTATAGCAGCAATAGTAGGTTTTATCAATAGTATAAAAGGTTTAAAGGAACCAAATTCAGTAAAAAAGATAATAGCATTATTAGTTAACGTCGTTCTAATTCTATTATTAGTTGGCGTTATTGTGGCAAACGTTATGGATGTTAGTCATTAGTTCTCTTAAGATTGTTTTTTAGCCACCGCTTGAACTTCATCTAATACTCTTAACAAATTTCCACTCCAAAGTTGTTCGATTTGATTTTCAGTATAACCACGTTTTACCAATTCTAAAGTCACATTAAAGGTTTCTGAAGCATCACTCCAACCTTCAACGCCGCCACCACCATCAAAATCACTACTTATACCAACATGTTTAAGTCCTATTTTTTTAACCATATAATCAATATGATCTACAAAATCTGCGACATTTACTTTAGCCGGAAAGTCTGTGATCTCACTTGCTTTTTCGTCTGCTAGTCTAATGATTTTCCCTCTCACATCGTAAAAGGCCTCTTTGTCATCATCAGATAATGTTTTCATCTCGCCCCAATCATACCATTTGGTATTTAAAGAAGTTGCAACCTGTTGTCTTATAGATTTGATAGCTTCATTTCTAGCATCATTTTTTTCTGTATTAGTATACGTTTGAAATGCAACGGTTTGCACGACACCTCCATTGTCTTTCATCCATTGTAATTGTTCATCATCCAGATTTCTACTATGATCACAAAGTGCTCTAGCCGAAGAGTGCGACGCTATAATTGGCGCTTTACTTAAGGCTATCATTTGTCTCATAGATTCTTTTGAAGGATGCGACACATCGATCATCATGCCTAAACGGTTCATCTCTTTGATAACTTCTTTTCCTAAATCACTTACGCCATTATGTAACCAGATATCGTCTTCTTCGCCAGTATTACTATCACATAATTGACTATGACCATTATGAGATAAAGACATATAACGAGCTCCAAGATTGTAGAATTTTTCAACATTAGAAATGTCTGTTCCAATTGGATAACCATTTTCAATACCAATCATAGCTACCTTCTTGCCTGTTTTAGAAATGCGACGAACATCATCAGAAGTTACAGCCAATTCTATTTGATCTGGAGCAATATCAGTAACTAATTTATGAATAGCATCAAACTTTGACATGGCATTATCATATGCTTTTTTGTAACCTTCATCTGTTAAAGTATCTTGTCCAGTATAAACAATAAACCAAGGCACATCTAAT
>CAJQOA010000182.1 GCA_905479815.1 uncultured Psychroserpens sp. | reverse complement strand
CCTTGAGAATGTAAATGCGTAGACAAAATACCTTTACTCGTATCGTCTTCTCTTGTCAATACAGCAGCTCCTGCGCCATCACCAAAAATAACGGTGACACCACGACCACGAGTTGTTTTATCCAATCCATGAGAATGCAATTCACTACCAATAACAAGAATATTTTTATACATCCCAGTTTTTATAAAATTATCTGCCACAGCAATAGCGTACACAAAACCAGAACATTGGTTACGTACATCTAAAGCTCCAACCGTTTTAATATCTAGAGCATGTTGCACTTGTACGCCTGGGCCAGGAAAATACATATCTGGACTTAAGGTCGCAAACACAATAAAATCAATATCATCTTTGTCAATTCCAGAACGCTCAATAGCAATCTTAGCAGCTTTCACTCCCATTCCTGCTGTTGTATCCTCAGATCCTTTTATAGCCCAACGACGCTCTTTTATACCAGTTCGTTCTTGAATCCATGCATCATTAGTATCCATCATTTTGGATAAATCATCATTGGTTACCACATTATCAGGAACATAGTGCCCTAAACCTATAATCTTAGAATTGTACATTGTAATTTAGTATTAAATAAGTATCGCAATTTAGCCATTTTAAGTATAACTATTTTTTAATCTGAAACGTATTCGTTATGCACGCATAGTAATCTATTCGCTTCGGAAATAGAAAAGCTTCAGATAAGGCTTCTAAAGAAAAATGATGTCAGTTTGTCACCTTATCAGTATTGGTACTTTTTTTGTCTACTTGACTATTGTAAATAAAAACAAACATTAATACGATTCTTGCCTTCGCAGGAATGACAAATAATTTATATCATGACAAAAGGAAACATTAATGTATCGGTAGAAAATATTTTTCCGCTCATTAAAAAATTCTTGTACAGCGATCACGAAATATTTTTACGTGAGTTGATAAGTAATGCAACCGATGCAACACTTAAATTAAAGCACCTAACAAGTATTGGCGAATCTAAAAGCGAATATGGTAACCCAGTAATCGAAGTTAAAATTGATAAAGAAGGTAAAAAACTTCATATCATTGATCAAGGTTTAGGGATGAGTGCAGACGAGGTTGAAAAATACATCAACCAAGTGGCATTTTCTGGAGCTGAAGAGTTCTTAGATAAATATAAAGATTCTGCTAAAGATTCTGGGATTATTGGACATTTCGGACTAGGATTCTACTCTGCCTTTATGGTTGCAGAAAAAGTTGAGATCATTACAAAATCACATACAGATGCTCCAGCTGCACATTGGATTTGTGATGGATCACCTGAGTTTACATTAGAAGCATCTGATAGAACAGAAAGAGGATCTGAAATCATCCTTCATATTGCTGAGGATTCTACAGAGTTTTTAGAAGACAACAGAATAAGTGAATTATTATCTAAGTATAATAAATTTATGCCTGTGTCTATTAAATTTGGAACGAAAGAGATCAACGATCCAGAGTTTACGCCTGCAACAACTACAGATAAAGATGGTAAAGAAACTACTGAGCCACACAAACAAATCTCTGTAGATAATATCATCAACAATCCTAATCCAGCTTGGACAAAGCAACCAACAGAATTAGAAGATGACAACTACAAAAGTTTTTACCGTGAATTATATCCTGCACAATTTGAGGAGCCATTATTTCATATTCACTTAAATGTAGATTACCCATTTAATCTTACTGGAATTTTATATTTCCCTAAGATGACTAATGATATGAGCATGCAAAAGGATAAAATCCAATTGTATCAAAATCAAGTGTTCGTAACAGATAACGTTGAAGGTATTGTACCAGAATTCTTAACAATGTTAAGAGGTGTGATTGATTCTCCAGATATTCCGTTGAATGTATCTCGTTCTTATTTACAAGCCGATGGTGCCGTAAAAAAGATTTCATCTTACATTACACGTAAAGTTGCAGATAAATTGAAATCTCTATTTAATGAGAATCGTGAAGATTTCGAAGCAAAATGGGACGATATTAAAATCGTTATTGAATACGGAATGCTTTCTGAAGAAAAATTCTTCGAAAAAGCAGATGCTTTTGCCTTATACCCAACAGTTGATGGTAAATTCTACACGTATGACGAATTATTCAACAAAACAAAAGCAAACCAAACCGATAAAGATGGTAAGCTAGTATTGTTATATGCTTCTAATAAAGATACGCAACACTCATACATTGAGGCTGCAAAAGCTAAAGGTTACGAAGTATTAATGCTAGATACGCCAATCGTACCGCATTTAATTCAAAAATTAGAATCAACTAAAGAGAACATCTCTTTTGCACGTGTTGATGGCGATCATATCAACAATTTGATTAAAAAGGACGAGACTGCTATTTCTAAACTTTCCGAAGAAGAAAACACAACTCTTGATGCTTTATTAAAAGAAGTGATTCCTCAAGAAAAGTTTTCTGTGCAATTGGAAGCTATGGATAGTGATGCGTCACCGTTTATTATCACACAACCAGAATTTATGCGTCGTATGAAAGAGATGCAACAAACTGGTGGTGGCGGAATGAACATGTTTGGTAATATGCCAGAAATGTACAATCTTGTCGTGAATACGAACTCTGAGTTGGTTAGTGAAATTTTAAATACCAAAACGAAAAAGAAACAAGAACGTTTAATTACACAAAGTTTAGACTTGGCACGTTTGTCTCAAGGCTTACTTAAAGGTGAAGAACTAACAAACTTCATTAAACGTAGTTATGACATGATAAAATAATATCTACAGAAATTTTAAAACTAAACCACTTTGTTCATTCAAAGTGGTTTTTTTATGTCGCAACTTCACCAACAATTCACTTATATTTGCGCTAAGCACAAACTATGAGTTTTACACTTTTATCTTCACCTTTACAAGGGTTTACAGATTTCCGATTTAGGAATGCACAACACAAATATTTTGGAGGTATTGACACCTTTTATGCGCCATACATTCGCCTTAACGGGAAACTTAAAGTAAAATCATCATACGAGCGTGATTTATTACCAGAGAACAATACCACTTTAGAAGTCATACCACAAGTCATCACCAATGATGCCGAGGAATTTTTATTTGTTGCTAAGTATGTCCAGCAGTTTGGTTATAAAGAACTCAACTGGAATTTAGGCTGCCCATATCCAATGGTTACGAATCGCGGCATGGGTTCTGGCTTAATTTGTGATCCCAATAAAATAGACGACATTCTACATCGTGCACATAACGAAACCGATATTTTGGTGTCTATGAAAATGAGAATGGGTTACGAAAACAGTGAAGAAATATTACACACCTTCCCTATTTTAGATAAATACCCGCTTAAAAATGTAGCAATTCATGCACGTATTGGAAAACAACTATACAAAGGTGGTGTAGATTTAGAGGCCTTTCAAAAATGTATAGATGTTGCCAAACACAAACTGTATTACAATGGTGATATTACAACGTTAGCACAGTTTAAAAAAATGCAAGAGCGTTTCCCTAGTATTGACCATTTTATGATTGGTCGTGGTTTAATTGCAGATCCGTTTTTACCAAGCATGATAAAAAATAATACGACAGACTATCCTAAAAATCGCTGGGAGATATTTGAAGCCTTTCATAACGAAATATATCAACAATATGATGCTGCTTTATCTGGCCCAACACCAATAAAAATGAAGATGCTTGGGTTTTGGGAGTACTTTTCTCGTTCTTTTTCTAATCCGCAAAAAACATATAAGAAAATTAAGAAGGCTACTAACCCAATTAAGTACAAAATGGCGGTAAAAGAGATTCTAAATACCGAAAAATAACATCAATAAGCTTATATAAACATGAGCTTGAGATGACATCAAACACGAAGTTATTTTATATACTAAGATTTGTGTTATCTACTAAACTAGTTTAATTACTAAAATAGAAAAAGCCAAAACAAATGTTTTGGCTTTTTCCTGCAAATACTCCAAAATCTATTAATCAACTTTAGATTTAACATAATCATCTATTTTATCTAAAGGCACTTCTTTAATATTTATTAAAAAACACCATTTGAACCAGAGATCATATTTTTGAAGCAAACAGTCACGGAAACAATCCATGAATTTTACAAGGTCTAGCACCTACCCTTAAAGGTTCAGTCTATCCCGTAATTAATATTTTAAAGGCATCTACGCCCTTTGTATTGACTTTTCGATTTTCATAAATATTAAATTGATATACTCATCAATTAACACAGTTCAAATATCTAAAACTAAAGCTCAATTCTTATGAGCGTAATCACCTATTTGATAATCAAGTATAAACACCTAGCTTTATAAAAAAAACGTGATTTATAATTTAAATACATTTTTTATGCTGTATTGATAAAAAACTTAACTTGCTGTTATCAATCATTTATCAATGCAAAAACTACCATTAAACACTTCTTTCAAATACCATACAGGTATTGCTTTGATTATTAGTTTATGGTTAGTGCTCTTTTTAATTCTTATTGCGCCTTTCGATATTGCAGAACTCACCTTTAGTGCTCGATTAGAAATCCTGCCGATATATGGTGTCATTAGTTTTTTGGTTTACATGATTTTGATTCCCATTCAAAATTGGATATTCAAGCATTTTAAAAAGTGGACTTTAATTTCAGAAGCATTATTTATAAGCACCTTTAATGCTATACAAATTGTGGTGACTTTCAGTTATTATAAATCCAATATTGTTAATGGCGATTATGACTTCCAAAAATTCTCTCTAGAGATATATGTCCCTATATTTTTTATTCTTTTACCTATTATTATCTTTTTAAGATGGTTTCTAAACAAGAAAATTCCAAATAAAACAAAAGAAACACTTATTCTAAAAGGCGATAATAAATTAGATGTTTTACAAATTCTTCCTGAAGAATTAGTTTGTGTTTCTAGCGCAGATAATTATGTTGAAGTGAGTTATTTAAAAGATGGCGAATTACATAAAAAATTATTACGAAATACCCTTAAGTCTATTCAAAATGATGTTGATAGTTTATTAAAAGTTCACCGTTCCCATTTAATTAATCCTTTACATTTTAAAGAATGGAATGGTGCAAACGCAATTGTTTTAACCCAAATGGAAGTTCCTGTTTCAAAAAATTATAGAACTTCAATTTTAGAGATGAATCAATCGTCCCTAAAAACAAATACTTCATCCCAAAGTCAATAAATATAGGGCGTAATGAACAATGGCTGTCTATTTTTGTTCCGAAGTAATTTTAAAACAACTCATCATGAATAAGACATTTTTAAACACAATCATTATAACATTATTGACCTATTATGCTGTTGCACAAAACAGAACCGAAACATCAAACACCTTATTAGAATCATTAGTTACTGATGGTTATGTTGTTGGAGCCTCAGGAAGCTACTCTGTTAATGGAGAAGTCATTTGGGAATCTACTGTAGGCCAATCAGACAAGAGCCAAAATAAAACGTTCAATTCTGACACCCAAATAAGAACCGCTTCTATTGCAAAGTCTATGACTGCAATAGCTGTGATGCAATTAGTAGAACAAGGGTTAATTGATATAGAGCAACCTATTGACACTTACATTCCTGAGTTTGTTCAAAAACACAAAACAAAGATCACAACCAAGCATTTATTGTCACACACCTCTGGAATGGATGCCTACAAAAACGATAGAGAAGCCGAGAATAAAATCAATTATGTAACACTCGCAGATGCTTATGATGTATTTAAAGATCGAAAATTGCGTTTTGAGCCTGGAGCAGAGTTCTACTATACAAGTTATGGTTATGTAGTTCTTGGTATGTTGATTGAAAATGTATCTGGATTACCATATGAGTCTTACATGCAAAAATACATTTGGGATGCATTAGACATGACTAATACAGGGATTGAAAAACCAGAAACTAAAAGAGAGAAAGCTACCGTTTTATACCATCGTGATAGAAAAGGAAAAATCAAAGAAGCTAAGATTAATAATTTAAGTAACCGCATACCTGCAGGTGGTTTCTACTCTACAACTAATGACCTTATGACATTCGGAAATGCGCTTATGAACAACACGCTAGTTAGTGCAGACACGTTTAAACTCATGGGACAACATCATAGTTTAGAAAAAGTAAACAATGGTTATGGTTTTGGATTCTACCTGTATGGAGGCGAAGGAAAAGAAGATAGCATTATTGGTCACAATGGAGCACAAAGAGGAACGTCTACGCAGTTATTTGTAATTCCTAGTTTAAAAACGACTATTGTAATCGTGTCAAATACGTCTGGTGCTATTAGAGAAGTGACAACGGTAGCTGGTAAGCTCATTGATATTTCACAACAAAAAGACAAATAAAACAATTCTAATATCTAAAAACCGCGTTGTTAAATCAAGGTGGTTTTTTGTTTAATTTCTTATCCTTCTCTATAAAAAAAGTTAAATATTTTGCAATTACTAAACGATTGTTTAGTTTTGTATTGCATAGTATATAATGGCAAGAAAAAAAGAATATATAGAAGCAGAGGTCATAGAAAAAGCAATGGCTTTATTCTGGCGTAATGGCTATGAAACAACATCTATGCAAATGCTTGAAAAAGAAATGGGCATTAACAAATTTTCTATTTATTCTAGTTTTGGTAATAAGGACGGTGTTTTTATTGAAAGTTTAAAGTGCTATAAACAAAAACTAAAACAAATCACAGACAAGTTAAATGCATCTTCTAATGGCATAATAGGTCTTAGGCAATACTTTTATGACTTCATAGAGTTTTCAAAAGATGCAACATTAAGAAAAGGGTGTTTGGTCACCAACTCTGCAAATGAGTTACATGAAGATGCTAACCCTAAAATAAAAGAAGAGTTATCAAAATTTACCAATAATATTAGAGGCTTACTTGCTCATAATTTACAACAAGAACGCCATTTTAATGTTTCTGATGTTGAAGAAAAAGCAGATTACTTAATCATATCTATGTTTGGTCTAGCCTCTGCATCAAGAGTATTTAATGATGCACAACTAAATAATTACATAGAGAACATATTTAAAAGCATATAACATTTTTTTTAATCCATAACTAAACGATTGTTTAGTTATAAAAACAATTCAAAATTATGAGTACATTAAAAATTCACACTATCGAAACAGCTCCACAAGAGAGTAAATCACAATTAGAAGCTTCAGTAAAAAGTTTTGGAATGCTTCCAAACTTACATGGTGTTTTAGCAGAATCTCCACAATTATTAGAAGCCTACAAGACATTGCATAGCTTATTTCAAAATTCTTCTTTTAATGCAGAAGAGTTAACCGTAGTTTGGCAAACCATAAATGTAGAACATGCATGTCATTATTGCGTACCTGCACATACAGGAATAGCACATATGATGAACGTAGATCCTACGCTAACAGAAGCACTGAGAAACAATGAGCCTATCTCAAATAAAAAACTGCAAGTATTAAAGGATACAACCTTATCTATTGTTAGAAACCGCGGACTTATATCAGACTCAGAAATAGCTACATTTTATGGCGCTGGTTATGAACAAAAACAATTACTAGACATTATTTTAGGGGTCTCTCAAAAAGTGATTAGCAATTACACAAATCATATAGCCAATACACCTGTAGATGCACCTTTTCAAAAATTTATTTGGAAAAACTAATAGTAAAACTTTCATTTTCAATTTATTAAACTTAAAAAAAACCACTTTATCTATACAAAGTGGTTTTTTCTTGTTAATAGTAACCGATTAACTAATTTATCAAGAGAATAACGATACTACTACAATCAATCAAAAGGTTATATGTAACTTAATAAAACCAATCAATAACTCTAAAATGCGTTCTGACAACTCTAAAATAAAGGACATTTTTAAGGATATTACATTTTCCGTAGACGAAATAAAGATTATAGAATCTGTATTTCATAAAACAAACTACAAAAAAGGGACTATACTTTTAAATGCAGATGATATTACTAATACCCAATATTATATTTATGAAGGTTGTTTAAGGTCTTACCATATTGATGCCCACGGAAAAGAGCATACGGTTCAATTTGGCATCAAAGATTGGTGGATTAGTGACTACACCGCATTTTTTTCTGAAGAAAAATCGATAATGAACATTGAAGTTTTAAAAGACGCCGTTGTTTATAAATTATCAAAAGAGGATAAAGAATTTTTATATGAAAAGATCCCAAGAATTGAATCCTTTTTTAGAAAAAAATTAGAACGAGCATTTTCAGCATTTCAAAAACGTATTCTATCCAATTTATCACATACAGCAACTGAGCGCTATACTGACTTTATAAAAAAATACCCAAGCATTCAAGAATGCGTGAAAAACTATCATATTGCTTCATATTTAGGTATTACGACAGAAAGCTTAAGTAGAATTAGAAAAGAAATATCAAATCAATAGATTAATTAACATACATCAATTTTTTTGAGCAAACATTGATTTAAATTTGCACGTAACTGTAAAAAGTTTTTAAACCCCTATGGTTAATTAATAGCTAATTAAGCGCAAGTTTTATACACTTGCGCTTTTTTTATACCTTGAGCTGAGTAATTTATGACTCTATAAAAATCAGCTAAAAATGAAAACATCAAATTCTAGAAGGCAATTCATAAAAAAAGGAGCATTAGCCAGCATCGCAATTCCTGTATTAGGAAGCGGTGTCATTAGCTGTAATACAAAAGACAAAAAAGAAGACAGTTCAACTCAGGATACCAATAAAAAACTCAATATTTTAATTCTTGGAGGCACCAGTTTTTTAGGACCTCATCAAATTGCCTATGCTATTTCTAGAGGCCATAAAGTCGCTACATTTACTAGAGGCAAAACAATACCTAAAATAAATACCGAAGCGTTTAAAAATGTAGAACAACTAATCGGTGATCGAGAAAACAACCTCAAAGCGTTAGAAAACAGATCTTGGGATATCGTCATTGATAATTCTGGCCGACAAGTTAAATGGACAAAAGACACCGCCAATCTATTAAAAGATAATGTTGGGATGTATATGTACACCTCATCAACAGGCGTGTATTATCCATATAGAACCAATGATATTAAAGAAGACACTAAACTGGTTTTAGAAATGCCAGAAGGTCTTACTGAAGATGAACAATACGAACAAGAATATGGTGTCATGAAAGGCAACTCTGAGCTTGCTGCTATTGAAGCCTTTGGTATAGAACGCTCTATTATTATAAGACCAACCTATATGATTGGACCAGGAGATAGAACCGATCGTTTTGTGCATTGGCCAAATAGACTTGCCAAAGGTGGTGAGGTATTAGTTCCTGGAAAAAAAGAAGATCCTGTTCAATATATGGATATAAGAGATGTTGCAGAGTGGATGATTCGCATGGCAGAAAACAAACAACATGGCACGTATAATGCTGTTGGTCCAAAAAACACACAAACCATGCAGCAATTTGTTTCAGAAGCAGCACAATCATTTGATGCCCAATCCAACTTTGTGATGGTAGATGATTATGAGTTCTTATTAGCAAACAAAGTCTATTATGCAGTACCTTGGGTGATTCCAGTAGGTGATAATTATGGATCGTCAAGATCATCAAGTCAAAAAGCGCAAGACACAGGTTTAACCTATAGACCTTTAAATGACACGGTCAAAGACACCTATAATTGGTGGAATTCTGATGCAGTATCTGCTGAGCGAAAAGAAAAGTATGCCAACAACCCAATGGAGTTTGCCAATAGAGAACAAGAGTTACTCACATTGTGGAAAAAACACTTAGATACAAAAGGCTAATATATTTTCTTCGGA
>CAJQOA010000181.1 GCA_905479815.1 uncultured Psychroserpens sp. | reverse complement strand
CCTCTATATTTTAGATTATGCATTAATTGTTGAACAATTCCTTTTTTTGAAAAATACAGTAAAGCAGTTGCTTGTTCTAATTGAACTCTTCCATATAACATTTTATGAACAGCATTATCAGTATCGTTGTGAAAACCTGTTAGCGGTAATTGATGTCTACATGTTGTACAAATATGTAGTTCATTATCTGATAAATGAGCATTACAAGCACTACAAAGTTCAGGAAAAAACAAGTTTAACAAGTTTTTTATCATTTCAACGAATAAAATTAAGTTTCTATAACATATTATCTAGTTTCGCAAGATAAAATAACGATATTAATAATGATAGTTAACCCTCAATCATTTAACTACAGATTAATTATTGGTTCTTTAATAGTTGCGGTCGCAATTTTAACTGTTTACAGTTTTACGAGTTATAAATCCATTGTATCGCACCAGCAATTTATAGAACAAGAAAAGAAGCTAGTTGAAAGTGAATTATCCCAAATGATCACACGCTATGATGATGTTTCAATCTCCAATGATCTGATATCTTCCCAACTGGAAGACGCTAAACTAGCAACCAAATTAACTTTGGACTCGCTTAGAATGGTTCGTAGTGACCTATCTGTACTTGCAAAATTTAAGCAACAGCTTTTTAACATTAAACTTAAAAATAAGACTTTATTTAAGACTGCAGACTCTTTAGGCCAAGTAAATAAAGGTTTAGAAAAAGAAAAACTTCTAGCATACAACCAGTTAAGAAAACAACAACGCGAAAACTCGTCATTAGTTAAAGAAAATAAAAACTTAAACGAGAGTATAGAAAAAGGAGCACTACTTACTGCTAATTCATTTAAAGCTAAAGGTTATGAGAACTCTTTTGGAATTAAAAAATCAAGCACTAAAGCCAAACGTGTACAAAGCATAGAAGTTTGTTTTATACTTGCTGAGAACTCTTTAACAAAGGCTGGAGACAAAGAACTATACATACAAATTGTAAATCCTAAAAACAATGTAGTTGCAGACAAAGGGTCTGTTACTTTTGGAGAATCAAACTTAATTTATAGCGCTAAAAAAATTGTGACTTACAACAATGATGTTGTTGAAGTTTGCATTGACGTAGACGCAGATACAAAAGACCAACCTTTAGTAAAAGGGAATTATTATATCTCTATTTTTCATAAAGACAGAAAGCTAGGAAGCACACAAGTAAATTTGAATTAAAAATTAGTTTATAATCAACCTTATATAATTTATTAAAAACCGCACAATTAATTGGAGCGGTTTTTTATTTTTGCACTATGGCAAACGAAGATCAATTTAAAAAAGTAATCTCTCACGCAAAGGAGTATGGTTACGTATTTCAAAGTAGCGAAATCTATGACGGTTTAAGCGCAGTATATGATTATGCTCAAAATGGTGCAGAACTCAAGAAAAACATTCGTGACTATTGGTGGAAAGCCATGGTACAAATGAATGAAAACATTGTAGGTATTGATTCTGCGATTTTTATGCATCCTACAACTTGGAAGGCTTCTGGCCACGTAGATGCTTTTAGCGACCCTTTAATTGATAATAAAGATTCTAAAAAAAGATATCGTGCAGATGTTTTGGTTGAAGATTATTGTGCTAAAATTGAAAACAAAATAGATAAAGAAGTTAAAAAAGCAGAAAAACGCTTTGGAGACACTTTTAATAAAGAAGAATTTGTAAGTACCAACGGAAGAGTTGTTGGATACCAAGAAAAAATTAATGCAATTTTAAAACGCTTAGGTCAATCTTTAGAAAAAGAAGATTTGGCTGATGTAAAAGCATTGATTGAAGAGTTAGAAATTGCAGATCCTCTGTCAGGTTCAAGAAACTGGACAGATGTTAAGCAGTTCAACCTTATGTTTGGCACGAAATTAGGTGCTAGTGCAGAAAGCGCAATGGACTTATACTTACGTCCAGAAACAGCTCAAGGTATTTTTGTTAACTTTTTGAACGTTCAAAAATCTGGACGTATGAAGATTCCTTTTGGTATTGCTCAAACTGGAAAAGCCTTTAGAAATGAAATTGTTGCAAGACAATTTATTTTTAGAATGCGTGAGTTTGAACAAATGGAAATGCAATTTTTTATCAAACCAGGAACTCAAGCCGAATGGTTTGAACATTGGAAAGAAAACCGAATGAAATGGCACTTATCGCTAGGACTAGGTAAAGATAACTACCGTTTTCATGATCATGAAAAATTAGCCCATTATGCAGATGCTGCTACAGATATAGAGTTCAAATTTCCATTTGGATTTAAAGAACTGGAAGGGATTCACTCACGTACAGATTTCGATTTAAAACAGCATGAAGAATTTTCAGGTAAAAAATTACAGTATTATGACCAAGAAGATAAAGAAAGTTACACACCTTACGTTTTAGAAACCTCTATTGGTTTAGATCGTATGTTCTTAGCTGTATTTTCAAATGCTTTGGTAGAAGAAGAACTTGAAGATGGTAAAACACGTACTGTTTTAAAATTACCTGCAGTTTTGGCACCAACAAAAGCAGCCATTTTTCCTTTATTAGCAAAAGATGGCCTACCAGAAGTTGCGAAACAAATCCTGGAAGATTTAAAATGGGATTTCAACGTTATTTATGAAGAAAAAGATACTGTAGGAAAACGTTACAGAAGGCAAGATGCAAATGGTACTCCGTTTTGTATTACAGTAGATCATGACACTTTAGAGAACAATACGGTAACGATTCGTCATCGTGATACAATGGAACAACAACGTGTTAAGATTGAAGATTTAAAAGACATTATCAAAAAAGAAGTTGATGTTAAGCATTGGCTAATGAAAATGTAATAAACAATTTCAAAAACAAAAAACTCCCAAGCTAAACACTTGGGAGTTTTTATTTATATACTATTTGATTTTACTTAAAATCGATATCCTAAATTAAAACCAAATTTACCAACAAAATCAAAATCGTCATTGTTACTATTATTAATTAAGTTTCTACCAAACCCAGCATTCAACTCAAATACAAACCCACTTTTAGTCACCCATTTTCCTCCTAGACCAAAACCTACAGCAACATTCGTTATTGTTTCTTCTGTAGTTACCAATGTTGGATCAAATTCATTACCTGTAAAAAAAGAGCTTCTTTCATCATAAGACGACACCATTCCAAATCCTTCTATAAAGAAACCTGCTGCATATTTTTTTCCGAAGAAAACACGATAATATGGAGATACATAATAGTTTAAATCTGTATCCAAATTATCTTCATCAATAGGTATAAAAGCAGAAACCCCAACCGAAGACGATTCACTTAAATTACGTTCGTAACTTGGTTCTAAAGCACCAATAAGAAGAAAAACAGCGTTTAATTTAATTTCATTATCCTTTTTATAAGGATCTTGTATAGAATCATTTTGAGCAAAAGCTCCAGATGTAAAAACAAATATGCAAACGATAGATAAGAGCGTGTTTTTCATAAAATTTTAGTTTAAGATTAATAGCACAATTGAATCAACAATTGTTCCAATTTCTAGATGCAGTTATAGTAAAAAGGTTGCGTGTAAAACACAGGAAATCTCAAATTAAAAATAAGCCTTTAACTGTACTGTTCCTGTATGGATCGTTTTACTGGTCTCTGTTTTTCTTCCGAAGTAATTAAAATTCAAATCTAAAAATTTAGTCAATTTCTTTTGAGCTAATAAACTCCATGTAAAGTTGTTTCCTGGTTGTAACCCTTCTAGCATTTGATAAGCAACTGGTGTATTAGCATTACCAGTAAATTCGTTTTTAAAGAAATTAACCTCTCCAGTTAACGCCATTTTATTTGCGTTATTATAAGTAAATGACAACCCATAATTGTTTTGAAGCAGTTGCTCCAAGCTTCCAATGGTATTATCCTTAGATGAATATTGATAAAACATATCAAAACGTGCATTCTCATTAAAAATATATGATAATTTAGGTTGAAATCTTACTTCGTCGAGATTATAATTTCGTGTTGTAAAGTTCTCACTTGAACTTTCATTAACCTGAAAACTAGATTCTAGATTAACGAGCCAATTAGTCCAAAATTTATGATTGAACTGCAATTGATGACTTTCAATTTTATTCTCTTGAAACCCTATAGACAATGTTGTTCTATTCGTATTTGCCAAATAAGTATAAGACGTTGTATAGCTTTGTTTTCCTCTATTAAAAAACAGCACATTACGAATACTTTTATTTAACGCTAATTGGTTCTCCTCACTTGTAGAAAATGGGTTTAAATCAAACTCTTCGCCTTCTCTTCTATTTTTTCTATCTACTAAATAAGATGTTTGATTATAAAAATGAGACCAAAATTTTTTCCCTTTATCTTCTGAAACTGCCCACTGTTGTGGATTAATAGTAAGTGTTTGACTAAACCTATTTTGATGTGTTTTTACAAAAACTTGATTGGGCAATAGTACTCTAATATACTCGCCTTGATCTGCAAACTGAGCCACTTCAAATTCATTGAGTTCTTGGATACCGTTGTCATTATAATCAATCCATGTGTAGGCACCTTGACCTGGTTCAACCTCTACATACGTAAAATCTTGTTGTGGTAAGGTTCCTGAATTGGTTTCAAAAACAGTATTTAAAAGCACCAGATTATTCCATAATTTCTGATTGAAATTCAACCTAGAATTCAATGAGTTTTCGTCTTCTATAGTATCGTCATCACTTTTTAGCTTTCTAAAATTTGCATAAACACCTAAGTTGGTGTTTTTGTTTTGGATAATCTTTGACTTCAAATAATACGTGTTAGACGTATTGACTCGCTTTACCTCATTACCTCGTAAACTATCATTAACACGATTCTTATAACCAATCTCTACAAAAACACCTGTACTGTCTCCAATACCTGTAAAGACTTCATAGGAGTTAAAACGTTGACTCAAATTCGTCAATAAATCACTTTGTCTATCACGCTGTTTATTGTCTTCTAAAGCAATTCTCGTTCCTACCCATTGTTTTTTAAAATTATAGGTTACTCTATTAAATGAACGCACAAACGTCGATGTTGATGTACTACTTTTATTATTTAGAAAACTAGAGTTTGAAAAGATATTAAATTGATTAAGCTGCAAATTAGCAAACAAATTATGGCGATTACCATTAAAGTTTTCTGAATAATTAAGATGCTCAAATTGATAAGATGCTAAACCTTTTTTAGGATGAATAAGTTCTAATCCTGACGATAATAAAGCTTGATTACCTATGGGGTTTTCTAGATTCCAATCACGATTAAATTCTGCACGATATAAACGTTGTATGGTTTCAAAATTTTTATTGATGAGATCTGCATCAATAGTTGCATTAAAATTCCAAAGACTATCTGTTTTTATAATATTTTGGTTGACACGAAGCTTTGCAGCAAAACCATCATTATTACCATCATCTATATTAGAAAACAAGTTGACATCATTCTTACTACCTGCAAGTTCAAAAAACACATCTGTTTTCTCGGTTGGCTTATAACTCCCATTAACAACAGCAACTTGTAATTTTTCTGGTGCAATTAAACGAACAATAGGTTCATAATCTCCTTGAGGAATGCCACTTATTGGATCAACATACTCAAAAATATTTTCAACAGCATTACTATTTATCAATACATAATCACCAAGATTAGCACCAACCAATGTAAAACGCACACTAAACAAATCATCATCTTCGTTATTTGAAAACACAAAACGCTCAATACCACCAATAACATCTTTTCTATATAAAATGCGGTTATCATCAAATGCTTCGGAAACATCTGAAGGCGCAACCATAAGCGATTGATCATCGCCTGCGTTAGATAATATGTCTACTTGTTCTGCGGAAAGGTTTTGCTGTAAGGGTTGGTTTTTAGCATCTGCTTCAGAATAGACAGAAACACCAAGTTTAAATTTTTCAGATTCATAAGCGCCTCCTCCAAAAATGGTAAATCGAGAAAAATTACGTTCACTAAACTGATAATCTACAGTGATTCTCATTTCCGAAGTGATAGGAAACGTAGAATTAAATATAATTTCACCAGCATTGTAATCTATAATATAATCTTTGTTTTCTCCACGCTCAATTGGAAGACCGTTGACGTAAACCGTTTCACTTCCTGATACGATTAACACGAAGAGCTCATTATTGGGTCCAGTTAATTTATAAGGACCTTGATTACCTTCTTGAGCAGTAAATTGGCTCGTTGTAAATTGACCTCTCACTAAAGCTCCAGAAGCAAAGAGATTAGTTTTTGAGTCGTCGTCTCCAAAATTAGCACTCACTTGAAGACCTTGAACTCGTTTCGTAAAATTTGCGAAGTAGCTGTTAGCATTAGTCAAATCTATATCACCTGCTCTTATATTCCAATCCTCACTAAACAGCTCTATAAAGACTTGATCAAACTCGTCTAATCGTTGCGAATATCCACTTTCTTGCAATGGAATATTTGCGTCTTGAATAGAGGCACGCAACGTCACTTTATCACTCAATTTTCCAGAAATCTGTAAATCTAATTCGCTATTTAATACTGAGTTTTGATTATTTCCCAACGTTACGCCTCTAGAAATACTTCCAGAAGTGCTCAATCCACCAAATGGGGTGTAATCTCTTTGAATATTAGATTGGTTAAGCTTATAGAGTCTTTGAAGATTGTCTGTATTTTCTACAATGATTTTTTCGTCAAGTTGCGCATACTTGCGCGTTAAAAAATCAGGATAACGCAAATAAGATATTTCTATGGAATCAACTTCTATTGGTTTTTTTAAAGTTAAAAGCGCTTTGGCAAAATCAACTTTATAATAAGACGTATCAATTAGTGTTTGATTTGTTTTCCTGAGAAAAAACCAACTGGAGTTGATGCTTACTGTATCTATTTTTACAGAATCTCTAACCATCACTTTCTTTGTTCTATAGTTAGATGTGGTCTCTTGTGCAAAAGCACAAAAAGACATCAAAAAACAAATAAGTGAAATAGCAATTTTCATTCAGTATATAAACTTCAAAAGGCGAAAATTATTTTATCCTTAAAATCGGGTTAAAATAATAGTGTAAAAGTACAGTATTATTTATTTTAGCTAAAACCTTAAACCATTAGAATGAAAATCATCTCCTACAACGTCAACGGTATCAGAGCAGCAATGAAAAAAGGCTTTATTGATTGGCTTACAAGCGCAAATCCAGATGTGATATGCCTTCAAGAAATCAAGGCTATGAAAGAGCAAGTAGATATTGAAGCCATTGAAAATGCTGGCTATAAATACAACTACTGGTTTAGCGCGCAAAAAAAAGGCTATAGTGGTGTTGCTATTTTAAGTAAAATTGAACCTAAACATGTAGAATACGGAACAGGAATAGAATCTATGGATTTTGAAGGTCGCAATATTAGAGTAGATTTTGATGGTATTTCTGTAATGAGTATGTATTTACCTTCTGGAACTAATGCAGCGCGTTTGGCTCATAAATTTGAATATATGGATTTGATTCACGACTATTTAAATGATTTACGTAAAACACATTCTAACCTAGTCGTTGTTGGTGATTATACTATTTGTCATGAAGCCATTGATATTCATAACCCGAAAATGAAAGGTGTCTCTGGGTTTTTACCTGAAGAGCGTGAATGGCTAGGAAACTTCATAAATAGTGGATTTGCAGATTCTTTTAGACATCTACATCCAGAAAAACAAGAATTCTCTTGGTGGAGTTACAGAGCAAATTCTCGTGCAAATAATAAAGGGTGGCGATTAGATTATGCAATGGTAAGTAAGCCATTGCAAGAAAAAATAAATCGAAGCGTTATACTTAGCGAAGCAGTTCATAGTGATCACTGTCCTATTTTAGTAGAAATTGAAAACTAATTATTACATACTTAACCTAAAACAACATGATTAAAAAATTGTCATTAATAGCACTTACATTAGTACTAACTACATCCTGCGTTTCTAAAAAAATCTATACAGATTTAGAAAGCAAGTATGCGAATCTTAAAAAAGAAAATAGGTCGTTGGCTGATGAGAATTCAGATTTATCAGATCAAAAAAACAGTCTCACAAATGATTTAACTAGGCTAACTAAAGCCTATGATAATGCCGTCACAGATTTAAATAAACTCAAAAGCGATTACGCTTCGACACAATCAAATCTTGATAATCTTAAAGCGTCCTATGATGCTTTAGAAAAAAACAGTAGTGCCTCTATTGCTGCCAATTCAAAAAAAAACAGAGAACTCTTAGCACAACTTGAAGTTAAAGAACAAGCGCTCGCTACTGAAAATGCACGACTTGAAAAACTTAAAAAAGAACTAGAATCTGGTTCTCAACGCGTTGCCGAATTAGAAAACGTAATTGCATCTAAAGATGCTGCTATGACAAGATTGAAGGATGCTATTTCTAAAGCCTTAACTAATTTTGAAGGCAAAGGCTTAACTGTTGAGCAACGTAATGGAAAAGTATATATCTCTATGGAAAATAAATTGCTTTTTCAATCAGGAAGCTGGGCCGTTGGAACACAAGGTAAGCAGGCCGTTAAGCAATTAGGAGAGGTACTTGCTGAAAACCCTGATATTGCCATATTAATTGAAGGTCATACTGATGATGTACCATACAAAGGCAATGATCAACTCAGTGGAAACTGGGACTTATCTGCTAAACGTGCTACTGCTATCGTAAATATTTTAAGAGAAAACTCATCAATACAGCCTGAGAATTTAACTGCTGCTGGACGTGGTGAATTTGCTCCTATCGCAAGTAATGATTCTGCGGAAGGCAAAGCTCAAAACAGACGTATTGAAGTGATTTTAACACCAAAGCTAGATGAGATTTCTAAGCTATTGAATGAGATATAAATAATCACCTTTCTTTACTCTATGTATTTAGAGTAAATTTTGAAGGTTTATAAAAAAACTAATATTACATATGAAAAAATATCATAGTCTTTTAATAGTATTAATTGGCATATTGATGTTTTCATGTTGTTCAAATAATGATGATGATTTAGAATTATCAGTAATTGGAGGCTGGACTGTTACAGAAAGTAAATTAAATGACGAAATCGTCACTAATCAAAGTGTGATTAGACTATTAACTGCAGATAATAGATTAGAATTTATATACCATATCTACATTGGAAGTGATATAGAGTTAAGAATTGAGGAAGGTAGTTGGACAAAGACTGGAAATATATTATCAATAGATTTTGATAATTCAGACATGGATCCAATTTTGTATACCTTAACTGAATTATCTAGCACATCTATGACATGGGAATTAGAGATTTTAGGAGAAGGCACTTTAATAGAAACTTTAACGAGATAAAAAGAATCAAATAAAACCTTAACATACATTTAGACCTTTCAAGTTTTAAAAACCTGAAAGGTCTTTTTACCTTTGCATTTATTTAAGTTTAACTAAAAGAGGTTCTTGCTTTCGCAGGAATAAAAGATGAAATACACAACACTACCGAAAACAGATATAAAAGTTAGTAAAATTTGCTTAGGCACCATGACTTGGGGAAACCAAAATACTCAAGACGAAGGTTTTGCACAAATGGATTTAGCACTTGATAAAGGTGTCAATTTTTTTGATGTAGCCGAATTATACCCTGTACCAGCAACCGCTGAAACCTACGCAGAAACAGAGCGCATTATAGGTAACTGGTTTGAAAAAACAGGTAATAGAGACAAAGTAGTACTTGCTAGTAAAATTGCAGGACCTGGAGATTATACAGCACATATAAGAACTAACGGTTTTAGTAAAGACGCATTAAACGATGCCGTTAATAACAGTCTAAAGCGCTTAAAAACAGATTATCTTGATTTATACCAATTGCATTGGCCAGAGCGTGATACTAATATGTTTGGCGTAAGAGATTACACTCATAATCCTAATGATAAATGGGACGATAACTTTAACGAGATACTTCATAACTTAGATGACATTATCAAATCTGGTAAAATACGTCAAGTTGGAATTTCTAATGAAAAAGCTTGGGGAACCATGCGTTATTTGGAAGAATCAAAAACAAACAACTTACCAAGAATGATTACGATACAAAACGCGTATTCATTGATCAATCGTGTTTTTGAAGGTGACATGGCTGAAATTGCTATGCGTGAAGAAATTGGCTTATTAGCCTATTCTCCAATGGCATTTGGTGTGCTCTCTGGTAAATACATTAAAGGTACTGCCGCAGATAATGCACGTTTAAAACTGTTTCCAAGATTTGCGAGATATAGTAGTGATAAAGCTACAGAAGCAACGAAACGCTATATGAAAATTGCCGAGGATAATAATATGACCTTAGCTCAAATGTCTTTAGCTTTTGTAACTGATAGGCCATTTATGACCAGTAACATTATTGGAGCCACGTCTTTAGAGCAACTAAACGAGAATATCGATAGTGCTAACATCACGTTAAGTGACGAGATATTGAAAGCTATTAATGAAGTGCATGCTGAAATTCCTAATCCAGCACCTTAATTTGTGGCCATTTCATTTCCGAAGAAATAAATGACAACTTATTTTAAAAAGAAAAACCCCTTTCCACGTCAGTGAAAAGGGGTTTTAGATATTATTTGATTTCCTTACCATCTTTATCAATAAAATGGTATTCAAGATATGTGTAAGCATCTCTAGGTAAAACTTTTACCCATTTTT
>CAJQOA010000180.1 GCA_905479815.1 uncultured Psychroserpens sp. | reverse complement strand
AGATCAAGTCACGCTTACCATACGCGTGTTACCTAATCCAACACCAACGACAGTATTACCAGATCTCATTCTATGTGATGATATCAATCCAGGGGATATGGAAGAAGTGTTTGATTTGACCACAGACGAAGTTCTATTGCTCAATGGTGAAGTCGGCGTAACACCAACTTACCATGAAACATTGGAAGATGCAGAAGACGGGATCAACGCGATACCAGACCCAACATTATATACTAATACAAGCACACCACAAGTGATCTATGTCAGAGTGACTAATGACATCACACAATGTTATACGATTGTCAATTTTAACATCATCGTCAACCCGTTACCAGATGTGATTGCAGTGACCGATTTGATAGCCTGTGAACTGTTTAACGATGGATTCTATGACTTTGATTTAACAATGAAAGATGTGGAAGTCTTAAACGGACAAGACCCAGCATTATTCACAGTGACCTATCACATAGACCAACAAGACGCAGACGATTTAATGAATGCCCTTGTGAGTCCCTATACGAATGTTACCAATCCACAACAGATTTTTGTAGCGATTACTAATAATGACACCGGCTGTTCAATTAGTACCCCAAGCTTCAATATAGAAGTTCAAGAAGCAGCAGAAGCCAATAGTGATATGGAAGCGATTCTATATGAGATTTGTGATGATGAGATGGATACAGACACTGATCCAACGAATAACAGCGCTCAGTTTGATTTAAGCCTACAAAATGCAGCCATACTAGACGGACAAGATCCAGCCAACTATAGTGTGAGTTACTATGCTAGTGAAGCCGAAGCAGAACTAGGTGTTAACCCATTACCATTGTTGTATGAGAACTTAGTAAACCCACAAGTGATCTGGGCAAGAGTAGACAACGATACGCCAGATATGGCAGGTATGGATACCTCGATCTGTTATGCAGTAGCACCATTAACCCTACAAGTTAATCCGTTACCTGTATTTGATTTAGAAGACAGTTATATTTTATGTGTTGGACTTAATGGTACAGAAGTATTAGCTCCATTAGTTTTAGAGACCGGTTTAAGTACACCAACTTACAATTTTGAATGGTTATTAAACGGAGCACCAATAGCAGGAGCAACCGAAGGTAGCTATATGCCAACCGAAGGCGGATTATACACTGTAAATGTTACTGATGCGACAAGTTCAGTAAATACGATGTGTGTAGGAACAGATACTACAGAAGTTATAGAGAGCGCACCACCAACAGTTGTAGCGACAGTAACGACAGATGCCTTTGCAAATACACATGTTATAGAAGTGACTGTAGATGGCCCAGGCGATTATGAATATAGTTTAGATAATGGTGCATGGCAAGATGAGAATATCTTTATAGATGTATCGTTAGGAGAACATGTTGTTACCGCAAGAGATAAGAACGGTTGTGGAGAAGCAAGTGATACAGTTGTGGTGATGGATTATCCAAAATTCTTCACACCAAATGGTGATGGGTATAATGACACATGGAATATTAGTGCAATAAATAATCAAACAAATGCAAAAATTTATATATTTGACAGATACGGAAAGTTACTCAAGCAACTTAGTCCATCAGGAGCAGGTTGGAATGGTACCTACAACGGTAACCAACTTCCAACAAGCGACTACTGGTTTGTAGTAGAGTATAATGAACCTAATACAGGTGACCGTAAAGAATTTAAAGCCCATTTTACCCTGAAAAGATAAATCGATATGAATCTAAAAAAGTATTGTTTAATTACAATTTTAGCTCTGTTCACTCAGATTGGAACAGCACAAGAAGGACTACCCATTTATTCAGATTATTTAACTGATAATTATTATTTAATCCATCCTTCTATGGCTGGTGTGGCAAATTCTGCTAAAGTAAGATTAACTGCTCGTGCGCAATGGTTTGGGCAAGATGAAGCTCCAAATCTTCAAACATTAAGTATTAATGGTAGAATCGGAGACTCTCCATCTGCAATTGGTGGTATTGTGTATAATGATAAGAATGGATATCATTCACAAACAGGAGCTTATTTCACATATGCACACCATTTAATGTTTTCTCGTAATGAGATTGATTTAAATATGTTATCATTTGGTTTAAGTGCTGGGTTTATTCAGTATAAATTAGATGAAACAGAATTTTTAGCTGACGGGTTTGATCCAATCATTGCTGGTGTGGAGCAAAGTGCAACTAATTTTAATGTAGATTTAGGATTCTCATATCACTTAATTGATTTTTATGCACATGCAACGGTTAAGAATGTATTAAGTAATGAAGGTATTAACTTTAATGAACAAGGTTTGAGTTATGATAATTTAAGAACCTATATATTCTCTGCAGGAAACACATTTAGTAAATATAATAGTGATTGGAGTTTTGAACCATCTATGATGTTCCTATACAGAGATGCAACTGAAGAAGCATCTATAGATATTAATGCTAAAGCATATAAAAAGATGGACTTTGGTAAAGTTTGGGGTGGTTTATCATACAGAAGAAGTTTAGATGGTGCTGAGTTTTTAGATGGATCTGGAATAAGTAGTCAAAAGCTGCAATATTTTACACCTTTTGTAGGTGTTGATTATAATAGTTTTGTTTTTGCATATACGTATTCATATCAAGCAAATTCAGTCGTGTTTAATAATGGTGGATTTCACCAAATAACTTTAGGTTATAACTTTAATACTAGAAAAGAGAAATACGAATGTAATTGTCCAGCTATTAACTAAAATAAGTGCTTTTATATAAATAACAAAGAGTCTCGATTTTAATCGAGACTCTTTGTTTGTATATACGCCTAGTTAAGTGAAATTGTAATTAGGTAATACGCATTACCAAGTATATTTCTTTTCTTTTGCTTGAGTCTTAATTGCTTTAATCATAGCGTTCTCTAAACCATTATCATCTTTCTTTTGTTGATTTTTAATAAATAGCCTACGCTTTTCATTTAAGCTTTGAATTTCGGCTTGAGTGATTTCACGCTCTTTGCGTTTTTTTGCGATATAAATTTTTATGTCTTTAGTGCTTTTGTCTTTTAATTCTGCAGGTAGCTCATTGCTTTTTAAATCACTGTATTTAAAATCCTTATCCTTTTCAGCATCAACCAAATCCCAAGAAGAATTTTTGTAAAGATGTGAACTCTTACTTACTGTTCTACTCACAGCGTTTTCATCACTGTAACCTTGAGCATTATCATCTTGCTCAGCTTGGAGTTCCATTTTTTTACGTCCGTTGTTACCATAAGCAACATACGTGCTGTTGAGTTTTTGATTTAGCTTTAATATTTTATCATCATATGGTGTTGCTACATAAGTCGTTTCATGATTATGATTAATGGCCATATAATCTCCATGAGCCAAATCTGCGCCATCTTTCCAAGACGTAGAAATACCTTGATTATAATCACCACAAAAAATAGTATTTACACTTACTCCATTTTTATGCGCCTGCTTTGCTGCATCTTGGTATTTTATTTTGCCTTGAGAAAAAGGCTCGTTACCTGCAATAAATATAAGTTTCAAATCATCTTCGTTTTCTCCCCATTTTAATTGATTTAATGAGGTCTGAATCACATGTCCACAATATTCATTTCCTCCATTTGTAGTTAGAGAGAATAATTGTTTTGAGATTTCATCTAAATCATCACTAAAAGCAATGACTTGTCTTATATAACCTTCTTCTCCATTAAGATTATCATTACCATATTCATAAAGTGCAATATTGAGATTAGGTTGCTCATTGCCACATTTTGCATACGATAACTCATTAACGATATCCCAAAGTTGCGCTTTAGCTTGATCAATTAATCCATCCATACTATTACTTGTATCAAGCAATAAAGCCACTTTAATAGATTGCTTATTTGGATGATGTGTTTCCGTTTCTAGAAGTGCTATTTGTGTTGTTTCTTTTTTCTCATTTGCATTGCAGGACATGAATCCAATCATGCATAATAAGACTACGAGTGTTTTGAATTTTGTTTTCATTTTAATTATTTTTTATTGTTGTTATTTCTTGATTAATTGAGGTGCCTTCATATGTGATTCTTTGATCAAAGAAGGAAATGAGTTCGTCTAACTCATAGACGTTTTTATAGCCATAACCATATAGATTGATATAAGTTGGAATATTTAAAGCCAATGATAGTGTCTTCTTTTTTTCTTCTTCGGAAGGCAGTTGTATAGCAGTTTTACTCATAAAATAAATCGGGTCACCATCAAAATTATTATTGCAATAGATTAAGATAGTGGTATTAGTATCTGGAATTATCTTAGCCAGATTACTTTGGGTAAAGTCTGAAAAATTTAAATGCACAGCACCTTTTACATGCTTTTTGTCATACATATCCTTAGATCGTGTGTCTAGAATAATAACATTTGGATCGTTGCTTTTTTTAGAAAATTCTTCAAAGCGTATCAGTCTTTTCTCTCTGTGACTTTTCACAACTTTCACTAAATCTTCAAAATCTGTATAACTTACTTTAGCTTTAGGGACATCTAGTTTTTGAGTTTCCGAAGTAGAACACATTAGTAGTGTCATAGCGAGTAACATAATTGTTGTTTTCATGAGTTTATATTTAATCGGTTTGTAATGCTTTAATATCTATTGTACCGTTTGGAGATACGACATAGTATTTGTGTTTGATTTCTGTTTTTACCACTGGTTGTGCTTTAGCTTCTTTAGGTTTAGGAGAATATTGTAACCTAATATTCATGCCTATTTGTACAACAGGTTCTAAAATTGAAGGATTCACAACCACATCATAATTTTCATAAGACAAGGGTTGATAGTAATATGATGTTTGTTTTTTTACAGTAGTAACCCCTTTTTTCTTTTTAATAGCTTCAAAAGAAACACTATTAAATGCTTGGTAGCTTTGATAAAAATCTTTTGGGAAATAACAATACTGGTCATCTGCAATAGCAACATTATAATCTGCTAAATCAAATCCAAGTATTTTATAGTAGGCTTTCTTTTCTTCAATAAGTTTTAAGAGTTTTGTTTGCAGGTTTTTATAGACCTCTGCAATGTTTTCAATGTAGTAATCAACTTTCACCAAATTGTAGATTTCACTTTTGGCGCACGCCGTTAAAATGGTTTCAAATTGATTCGTTTTTGTAAACTGAATGTGTAAATTCTGTTGCAATTCAAACCCATTAGGAACTTCGGTGTAGGTTTTGCTAAACAGTTTTTTTTGTACTTCTATTTCGTAGTTTGGAACAAATGAAATCACATCAACGGCAAAATCATCATCTGTAATTCCAATCGTTTTTAATTGGCTTTTAATCTTAGCAATTCTTTGATTGATTAGTAGGTTGGTACTATCTGCTGTTGGTCCAATTTGAGAAATATTAAAAATTGCTGTGTAGGTTGTGGCTTCAACATTTTGTAATGCTTTGACATCAATAAATACATGAGTGCTGGGATTTAATACTTTTTTGATTTGTTCTTGAACGGTAGGATTGTAAATGGTAGCATTACCAGAGTGCAATACATTTTGACGAGAAATTTGATCATAATTCCCTTTGTGTTGTGCACATATAGAAATGGTACAAGTAAAAATTAGCAAGATGCTAAGGACGTAGTTTTTCATTTTTTGATTTTTTTTGATTAATGCTGTAAATCTAGAGGCATCTTAATTTGAAAAAAAACGAGAATGAGTAAAGTAGCCGTTTGGTTTAGGCAAGATGATTGGTAAATGAGTAAGCTCGCATATTTTAAAGGATAAATGTGTTTTATCGTCTCACCTCAATTTTATTTAATCAATTAAAGTATGTAAGTTTATTCCGTTCAACTAAAATAACATCCATTGTCATGGACCTATTAATGAAACAACTACTTATATATAGTCTTATAGTGCTCTTGTTTTTTTCCTTCGGAACTATAACAGCGCAACAACAGGATAAAGCATATGACAAAAAGGAAGCAACTTTGTTTACCGTAAGAGGTTCGGTTAGAGAGAGTGACACCTATAAGCCAATTTCTAAAGTGAATATTGAAGTTAATGGTGGAGCATATACTATGACTAGTATAGATGGAAGTTTTATAATCAGAGCCAGAAAAGGGGACGAATTAGTCATACGACACAAAGATTTTGAAACCGTTTATTATACCATTATTGATAACGAACGTATTACTGTAGAAGTTGAACCTGCAAGTAATAGAAAGCAATCTAGATCAAAGTTTAAAGATGATGTAAAGACATTTAATTCATTAGTAGATTCTATAGCCAAATACAAAAAAATAGATATTAGCAAGAGTATAAATTTTGCTGGAGAAGCCTTGTCTCAAAGTGGTTCTCAGCAACAAAATGCAGAAGCTTATTTGATCTTAGCTGAAGTGTATATGCATTGGAAACAATACGACTTGGCTGTCACAAATTATAGAGTAAGCTTGCAAAACGATGAAACTAATCAAGCAAAATTAGGATTAGCAAAAGCTTACGAACGTAACAAAAACTATCAAGAAAGTATTGATACTTATAAAGCGATAAATAAAAAGCAGTTGAGCAATTATCAGCTGGTATCTTTATATGAAGGTTTAGGAGATACGTATTCTAGTATAAAAGATTATGAGTCTTCCATAAATGCCTATAAAAAAGGACTTGATATTTCTAACACCCATTTAATTAAGCCTAAGGTTGTTGATCTTAATTCTAAAATTGCGCAATCATACAATAGTAATGGTAGCGTTGCAGAGGCAGAATTCTTTTTTGATAATTCTCTTAATCTTGCAGAAGGAGAGACTAAAACACGTGCTTTAGAAGAAAAAGAAACTGTAGCAGAATTTAATAATATTAATCGCAACTATTCCGAAGAAATTCAACTTAGAAAAGAAATTGTTGATGACGTAGAAGATGTACAACGCGATTCAATTATAGAAAACGAAAGCCCTTTAACACTTCAAAAACAAAATTATAAAATTGGAAATGCTTATTTCCTGCAGAAGGATTATGAAAATGCAATACCTTATTTAGAAAAAAGTATTGAAGAAGCAGATGCTAAAGGAGATTTGGTCGTTAAAAAAGATGCTACTAGAAAAATATCTGATGTGTATGTAGATGCAGGTGATTTTGAAAACGCACAATTAGCTTTTGAAGCTTATAAGTTAGTTGTTGATGAGTTATACATTAAACGTGAGCAAGAACTGTCTCAGTCTGATCGTTTTAGACGTAACATCGTTGAACAGCAAAACCGTATTACAAGTCTAGAAAGTGATCGTGCATTAACAACGAGTTTAGCAAGTGAGCAAAGTAAAAATCAACAATTAATAATTTACTCATTAATTACAGGCTTGGTATTATTGACCATTACTGCATTTTTTATGTATAAATACATCAAGCAGCAACGTTTAGCGAATAACCTGTTAGCATTAAAATCGTTGCGTAGTCAAATGAATCCGCACTTTATTTTTAATGCCTTAAACTCGGTTAATAGCTTTATAGCAAGTAATGATGAACGTACTGCAAATAAATATCTATCAGATTTCTCACACTTAATGCGAGCAGTTTTAGAGAACAGTGAGGAAGATTTCATTCCCTTGCAAAAGGAGGTTGAACTTTTAGATTTATATACTAAGCTGGAGCATTTTAGATTTCAAGATAAATTTGATTATGATATTACAGTTGATGAGGATGTTGCAATTGGTGAGTATCAAATTCCGCCAATGTTATTGCAACCCTATATAGAAAATGCGGTGTGGCATGGTTTACGTTATAAGACTGATAAAGGCCATCTACAAATCACAGTAGCCAAGAAGAGTAGCGACGAAATAACCATCACCATAGCAGATGATGGCATTGGACGAACGCGCTCCAAAGATTTAAAAACCGAAAACCAAAAGAAACAAACCTCAAAAGGAATGGGTAATATCAAAAAGCGTGTCGCTATTCTTAACGATATGTATAAAGATAAGGTAGATGTTTTTATTGATGATTATCAAAACGATGAAGATGCAGGAACCAAAGTGCTAGTAACTTTAAAAAAAGACTAAATGAAACTAAAATCAATAATTGTAGAAGACGAAGAAACTAGCAGGAAAATTTTAAGAAATTATCTCAATAAGTACTGCCCAAATGTTGAAGTCTTAGGAGAAGCTGCAAATGTAGAAGAAGCGTTAGTTTTAATTAGAAATACAGATTTAGACCTAGTGTTTTTAGATGTAGAAATGCCTTATGGTAACGCCTTTGACTTATTAGATAAGGTTGGTGATGTGAATTTTGAAACCGTATTTGTAACAGCTTATAATCATTATGCTGTTGATGCCTTAAATGCACATGCCTCATATTATTTGATGAAACCTATTTCTATAGATGAACTTATAAAAGCAGTAGATTACGTCACAGAAATTAGATCAAAAGAAGATGCATTACAAGATCAAGTTTTAGTTCCAAAAACAACAACTGTAAACGGTAAGATTACGATACCGCAACAAGATGGGTTTGAAGTTCTACAAACTGCAGATATCATGTATTGTAAAGCAGATGACAACTACACTGAAATTTATTTAAACAATAACAAAAAGAAATTGGTGAGTAAAACATTAAAATATTTTGAAGAAGCACTTACCGAAAGCGGATTTGCCAGAGTACATAAAAGTTACCTTGTCAACGTTAATGAAGTTGTTAAGTATGTCAAAGGAAAAGGCGGAAGTGTCGTTTTAAGCAGCGGAAAAGAAATTATGGTATCTGCGTCTAAGAAATCAGATTTACTGTCTTATTTTAAATAATATGAATTTTATAAATCGTATTTATATTGTATTATTTTTTTTGTCATTTTTCATGTCATGTAATTCTAATGAAAAAACTGAAAAAATAAATATAGCTACCAATGAACTTAAAACAGATAACATCACTGAAATAACATCAACAGATATTGAAAAACTAAGTGAGATTTTAGATTTTGGAACCCATAAACCAATTAAAGTAGAATTCAAATATGTGTTTATTGATAACTCTGGACAAAACGATAGGCTTTCGGTTCCTGGGCCTTCAGATTATTATTTAGAAGCTATTTTATATTTTAACGATCAAACATTTAGAGCTATGAATGCTTTTGAGTTAAATTTAGAATGGAAGCAACAACACCATAATAAGCAAGAATTTAATTTTGACTGGTTGCCAAAACATATAATAGAAGAATTAGGTAATCACAATATCGAAAATTATAAAGGGCATCCAGATTTTTTCTTTGGAACAGGAGTAAATGGGAAAGCATGGTATCTCGAAAATAAAATATTGCTTCAAGAATATACAAACTAATAACATTTAATTATGTCAATCATAAGACCAGTAAAAGGAAAGCATCCACAAATTTCAGACGATTGTTTCATTGCCGAAAACGCCACTATTGTTGGCGAAGTATTCGTTGGAAAACAATGTAGTATATGGTTTAATGCCGTCATACGAGGTGATGTGCATTTTATAAAAATAGGTGATAAGGTCAATATCCAAGATGGTGCAGTTATTCATGCAACCTACCAAAAATCACCAACAATAATTGGTAATAATGTTTCTATTGGGCACAATGCAATAGTACACGGTTGTACAATTAAGGATAATGTTTTGGTTGGAATGGGAAGTATTATCATGGATGATTGTATTGTGGAAAGTAATTCTATTATTGCTGCCGGTGCTGTTGTTACTAAAAATACAATAGTAGAAAGTGGAAGCATTTATGCAGGAGTTCCAGCAAAAAAAGTGAAAGATATTTCCGAAGAACTAATTTCTGGAGAGATTGATCGAATTTCTAATAATTATGTAAAGTATTCTAGTTGGTTTAAGGAATAGTATTAGGGCGTTCCTTTTAGGTCAGGCTTTCCATTATATCTTTTTCTACTGAACTGAAACAAGTTCAGCATAAAAAGGATTCCATTTCAATACCTAACGCATAAAGTAGCTAACAAAAAAACTCGATTTCAATTAAGAAACCGAGTTTTCACTCAAAAACTAATCAACCAAAACTAGTTATCTCTATCTCCTCTATTTTTTCTTTTTTCACCTTTTTGATGCTTCATTTTCTTTGAAGCCATTTGTTTTTTAGCTTTCGCCATTTTCGCGAATTTTTTAAATTGTTCTTTATTTAAGATTTTTTTCATCTTATTTTTCATCATAATTTGAGCATCTAAACGTTTGTTTTTCATAGCGAAAATTTCATCACTACTTGGTTTCTTATCTGCTTTTTTCATCTCTCGTCTCTCTTCATTCGCAGCTTTTTTAGCTTCAATTTGTTTAGCTATTAAAGGTGAAATTTCTCTTTGCTGTTGGGTAGTTAAATCTAATGCCAAAGTCATTTTTTTAACTTTCAATGTCACCTGTTGCTCTGTAGTCATTTTTGGGCCTTTTTTGCCTTTTCTCTTTTGCGCATGTGTTGTAAATGTTATTGCAAAAACTAAGATTAAAATACTTGCTAATTTTTTCATGATATGTATTGTTTTAATTTTTTTATGTTCCCTCTTTTGACCATACAGTTTTGAAAAGGTTTAAATTTGTATTTCTATTTAACAATGGTTTAACATATTTAAAATGAAAAAAATTCTTTGGCTACTCTTTTTTATTCCATTTATTTCTAGCGCTCAAGATAGTACTAGAGTAAATGTTAACAACCCACACGCAACTATTTATACGCATTTGTATTTTTTACAAGAAGAATCTTATGCGCCTGAAAAAGCTGCAAAAACTATTTTAGGGTTGCCAGAAGAAACGGCTGTTTTAAAAGCGATTAAAATAAAAAAAGTACTTGATGGAAAGGGCCTTTTTGTTGATTTCAATAAGATTCCTACAAATCCAAACTTTAAAGATACTATTGGCTATGTAGCTGTTTATAAGTATATTTTATTCCCTGAAAGGATGCCCGAAATTTCTGTTGAAAAAATTGAAGGGAGTTGGTATTATTCAACTGAAACAGTTACCAAAATTGATGATTTGTATAAGGAAGTTTTTCCTTGGTATGTAGAGAAATTACAGAGTATTGTGCCAGCTTCTGGTCATAAAAGTTTTTTAGGAATACAATTATGGCAGTTTATAGGATTGCTATTGTTGTTAGCAGTGGCTATTTTGGTATTTCTAATTGCAAAAAAAATCGGATACTTCGTTCTTCAAAAAATCCAATATAGAATTACTAAAACCAAAAACGAGACCATTAATACTGTTTTAAAGAAGTTAGCGCATCCAATTAGTTTGCTAGTTGTTATTGAAATT
>CAJQOA010000179.1 GCA_905479815.1 uncultured Psychroserpens sp. | reverse complement strand
AAAACCTTCAACTTAGATATTGGAAGCAGGCTACTCTTAAAAAACAACTCATTCACAAAATACCACATCAAACGTTTTACACGAGATCCGGGCTGGTACCAACTATTATTATATGTAGATAAATCTGTTTTCAATTAGTTTGTTAATAAGGTATCAAAGTAAGAGATTGTCTTGGTTAATCCTTCTTCAAGTTCAACTTTTGGTGACCAGTTGTTAAGTTCTTTTTTTGCTAATTCGATAATTGGTTGACGTTGCAATGGATCATCTTGAGGTAATGGTAAATGAATGAGTTTAGACTTAGAATTTGTAAGACCAATAACTTTATTAGCTAATTCTAACATTGTAAACTCATGCGGATTACCAATATTTACAGGACCAACAAAGCCTTCTCTACTGTTCATCATTCTAACAGTCCCTTCAATTAAATCATCTACATATTGAAAACTTCGTGTTTGCTTACCGTCTCCAAAAATGGTAATATCTTCTCCTTTTAACGCCTGTACTATAAAATTAGATACTACACGACCATCATTAGGATTCATATTTGGGCCATAGGTATTAAATATTCTAATAATTTTAATTTTTACATCATTTTGAATATGGTAGTCCATAAACAACGTTTCTGCACAACGTTTCCCTTCATCATAACAAGATCGTAAACCAATAGGGTTTACATTTCCCCAATACGTTTCTGGCTGAGGGTGTACAGCAGGATCTCCATAAACCTCACTAGTAGAAGCTTGTAAAATCTTAGCACCAACACGTTTTGCTAATCCTAACATATTGATAGCTCCCATAACCGACGTTTTAATCGTTTTTATAGGGTTATATTGATAATGTACTGGTGATGCAGGACAGGCTAAATTATAAATTTCATCAACCTCAACCATATAAGGGTTTGTAACATCATGACGCACCAATTCAAAATAATGACTATCCATCAAATGTTCTATATTTCTCTTACTGCCTGTAAAGTAATTATCTAAGCAAATCACCTCATTACCTTCATTTAACAAACGCTCGCATAAGTGTGACCCTACAAAACCTGCTCCTCCTGTTACTAAAATTCTTTTCATGGCTATGTTTTTTTTTATAAAAATAAGTTTTTGTTTTGATTGAGAAGTTCTTGGTCTTCTGAAAAATCCTTTGCAAATATAAAGGCTCGGTTTGCCATTTTATTATAATCTTCTTGATTAATTTTAGAAATAGTGGCGAACGTGCTAGAAATTTTCTCTGAATCATTAATATTTAAATCCCATCCAATACCTTTGGATTCTAAATTTCTCCAAGGTGTTTTATCTGAAATAACAACAGGGCAACCAACTGACAGCGCCTCTAATATAGAGTGTCCAAAATTTTCCCCTTCAGAAAGCAGGATAAAAAAATCATATCCCTTTATAGTGTCTAATACCAACTCACTTTCTATAAAACCTTTATGGTTTAATGTCACATGATTTGGCAATTGATCAATTGCAACCTTGCATTTTTCCCAGTAAGCATTATCATATATTGGTCCGAAAACATCTAAAACAACTTCCGTTTTAAACGTCTTTAGTGCTTCAATCATTTTCAAAGTTCCTTTTTCAATAGAAATCCTTGCTACGTTAACTAATTTTAACGGTTTATTTAGTGCTCTTTTTTCTATACTTATGTTTTCTATTTTTCTAGGAAGATTAGGTGCTATCTTAACCTCTTTTTTGCGCCCAATTATAGATTTGATATGTTCAGCTTCATCAGCATTAGTTGCATGAAACTTAGCGTTTTTATATACACCAAAAAGCTTAGCAATAGTCAAGTATACTTTTTTCTTTAATGGTTTTACAGAAAACGCTTGTGGATTTAACATCCCTCTAGCTGATACAATCACATTGGGATATTTTTTCAATAGTATAACAGGAAGAATGGAAAAATACCAACTATAAATACCATTAATATAAGCAACATCAAATTCTACAGACGTTAATAACACTTTTAAATTACTCTTAGTTAGAGCCTCTTTAGAAAAATAATAGACTTGGGTGTGATCGTTAATTGAATTCCATGCATTAGATTCTATATTACTATAAACTTCATCAGATAAAAAATCGGTATCTCTAGTCACAATATAAAAATCATAATACGCTCCTAAATGATCTAACATATTAGCATAAGAACGCACTGGACCACCAGATTTAGTTCCGGGTAAAAACCAATCGATAGTAATTAATATTTTTTTTCTTTGCATCATTTATTATAATTCTTCATATACCCTTTGATAAGCAGAAGCTATATGCTCAAGTTTAAAACGCTCACAATTCTCAATGCCTCTTTTAATAAGTTCATTTTTATAAACATCATCTTCAATAATTTTTAAGACTGCATTTTTTATAGCATGAACATCATATGGATTCACTAAACATGCCGAATTTTTAGCCACTTCTTTCATTGCTCCAATATCAGATGTTAATACAGGTCTCCCAATAGCCTGTGCTTCAATAATTGGCATACCAAAACCTTCATAAGTAGATGCAAAACACAACAAATCGCATGATTCGTAGCAATGTTGTATCTCTTCTCTAGTTAAATTTGTTTGACTATTAACATCTAAGCCTAGTTTTTTCACTAGTAGCTTCTGTGATACATTCAATTCTCCAATAACTGTAATACGACAAGATATATCTTTAATCGCTTCTAAGGAGAGTTCAAGATTTTTATTGGGCTTTACACCTACAAATAGAATTTCTGGCTTACTATTTTGTTTAAGTGGTTTTTGCTGAAAATTTGGATCCACATAATTTGACACTACTCGTATTTTAGACTTAGCAAATGGTATAACCTTTGACAGCTCGTGTTTAGTAAATTCTGAAATTACAGTAATACGACCTATAAAAAGAGCTGGTAACCAAAACCAAAATATTTTAATATATAACTTCTTAAAAAGACCTCCTTGATTTGCTGATCCTACATCATGTATAGTAAGTACTGACTTTTTCCCAGTCGCTAATGCCATATAATGAACATCACCTGTTATATGATATATTGTATCCTTGTTTTTATTTAAGGATTTTATGTTTTTAAATAACACTTTAGGTGAGCCTCCTGCAAATTTAACCTTGAATTGTTGTGTGTCATTCTTTTTACTAAAATGATTTTCGATACCAACAAAAATATTTTCAATACTGAAATACTTTGGTGATGATTTTCGATGTATGTAGCAAATTTTATTACTCATTTTGAAAATTTAACCTTAAAACATTTTTAGAAAGCCATAAAAAACCAAAGACTAAAACTGTTGATTTTATCAAATGGTTTAGAACAACCACCAATTCAGTCTCCGCTTTTACTACTTGGTAAAAAATGAGCGGTAGAAAAAATAATATAATAACATTCTTATTTACTTTTTTAATTAAAAAAATCCAAAAAACACCTAAGAACAATCCCCAAATCATTAAGAAAAAAACACCTCCTAATCTACCATAATTAGCATAAGCTTCTCCTACCAAACTCATTCCCATAGATGTATTATCATCTAAAGTCAAACCAGTATATTTTTTGAAGTTCTCAACTCCACCAGCCATTTTTTTATTTGGGTTTAAAAATCGTGGTAAAACTGAAGCAAATACAGCATCTTTAACAGTTTCACCATTAGCATGTGGTTGAACCCTTGGAGTATATTCCATAATTGCACTAATTATCCAACCTTGATTAAGACGAACATTTAGCTCACTCTGTTGTTCTGTATTATCGGCCAAACCTCCAGAAATACGCTTATTTAAAACTTCAAGAAACAAACTTGTATAATTACCATTATAACCTTCCCAAATTAAATCTCTGTAATCAGACTTAACTACCTGAATTATTGTTCCTAAGGAAAAACCTATTGCAATGATTAATATATTAAGCTTTAATTTTGTTTTATTTTTAAAAGCCCAAAACATATAAAAAAATGTACTCCAAATTAAAAAATCATGAAAAAGAGCAGATCTTAAGGCTTGGATTAATAAAAAAAAGATAACTCCAAAAAACAAATAACGATGCCATTTAATTTTTGAAAATAACAGAATTAGTCCGCCTACGAATTTAAAACTACTCAACAAGAAAAACACAAACGCTAAACTCATTGGCACGACAGATTTTAAGAACCCAAAAAGGATACCTAAGACTAATAAAATAATACCATATTTTGAATAATTACCAAGAGCATCTATATCAACAGATATGTTCTTCATTTTATTAAGACCATAAAGAACAAATAATGTATATAAACAATATGCTGGAACAACATATGACATATAATTCTCCTTCTCTACATACATATAATATTTGAAGTGATGATAATCACTAGAATAATCAATCAACGGACCTATTATCCACTGCAACCCAGCAAGAATCAACATAAATTCTAAAATAGGAATGGCATTACCAAGTCTTTTAAAAAATAATATCGCTACAAATAAAACTATAACAATTCCTACACTAGACCACATTCAACATAAGGGTAATTAATTTTTATTCATTCGAAAATCTTGAAAAAAATTATTCAAAATTAAAAAAGATTTAAATAATTTTTTCAAACACTTTACTCAATATAGATTCATAATCATAACCATCTTCAATAACTTTATTATATCCATTGCAAGTTACATCTTTTAACCTTGAATCATTTTCCATAAAAAATTTAACTCTTTCAATTAACTCATTTACGTTGCTATAAAATATAACATCCTCTTCATTAAAAAACGTTTTTGTTTCTTTATTTCTTTCTGTTAAAAGTGCAGTACCACATGCTGGTATTTCAAATGTTCTTGTAGTATGAAGCTCAGGTATCCATTTACTTATCGCTCCCCAAGCAATTTTTGCATCTTGAATAGCACAAACATACTCATTTCCATATATTCCGTTACCTCTATAGTCTAAATAATCATTGTTACTATTTATTTTTGCAAATTCATCCCACTTGATACCAGCTAAAACAACACCTACTTTAGAATTTAATAACTCTTGGATCACCTCAGCTCGACTATCCTCATAATGGCCTATAAAAACAACATCCTTTTTTTTACTAAAATCTTTATTTGAAGGTAAGTGCATTTTTTTATCAAAGCCCTGAGTGACGTAAAGAACTTTATCTTCATTTAAATATTTTTTGTAAGCTTCTATTTCAAAACTCTTTGTTGTTATTACATAATCATAGAAAGACAGTGAATTATTAAATAGCTTTGATTTATGGAATGTAAAAGATGGGTCTGGAGTAAAATGCACCATTAACTTAGAAAGTGCTCTTAACAATTTTATTGTTTTTAGATTCAAAAAAACACCTTTATCAACCCATACCAGATCATAGCTGTTTTCTTTAAGACTCTTCTGCACATAAGAGTTTATATTTCTTATTAAAGGTCCTTTCTTATAACGAAACCCAAACGATCTAAAAATTCTATTCGTCTTATAAAATGGGACATGAGTATCTATAACATCCATTTGATAAGCATTGTTCAAATTTTCAATTTGATCTGCACGCATTTTACTTGTAGTCCCTGACGAATACTGGCCTATGTAGAGTATTTTCATAACAAAGTATTATCCAATCTTTTTTGCGTCATATTAATATTATAATTATTATTAAACCTGTCAAACAAATAACTCGAAATACGTTCTCTTTTTGTTGTTTCCATATTTTCAAAATCATTTATCTTGAATAATAATTCATTTTTTGTTGGGCTTACTAGACAATATTCTGACATTTTACCTAAAACATCACCCATACCTCCTAAATTTGATGCTATAACTGAAGTTTTTTTCATCATTGCTTCATACAATACTCTACTAGATGATTCTGGCCAAATAGAAGGAATAACAACCAACGTTTCCGAAGTCATAAAATCAATTGGGCTTTTCACAAAACCTTTAAATTCAATTTTCTCCTCGATGCCTAATTCATTAATTTTGTTATGAATTTTTTTATGATAATCCAGATTCTCATGTTCTTCATTATAATCAAAGTAACCACAGATTATAAGTTTAAAGTTTGGCAATGATGGAAGAATTTCGATTAACTCTAAAAGCCCTTTACCTTCATATATTCTTCCAACAAACAACATGACTTTTAAACTATCAAAAGATGTATTTGATTTAAGATTATCTGGAACAGATATACCGTTAGGCAAAAGCTCTACAGTACAGTTCATTTTTTTTCTTGACCAATAATCTACAACATATTGAGAATTACCAAACGATTTATCTATTGCTTTTAACCCCCAATTATTCATTAACCCAAGGTTTTCATGATTTACAACCCACTTAAAATAAACTACAATTTCAATTTTAGTTGTGAGTTTTATCAATCTCAACAAAGGGAAACAATGTACTGTATGAGTGAATATTTTTTCAATGCTATGATACTTGCAAAAAGACCTAAGAGTTTTTAATGTCCGTAAGTAATTTAATCCCTGTGATTTTAATGGGCTTAAATCTAGTCTCAAAACATTCTTAAATTTTACAATATTTTCCTCTTCTAACCAAGAACCATCTCTATCGTACACTAAGAATACCTCTTCATTCATTTCATTTAAATGCTCAATATATTTAAACATTGATTTTTCAGCTCCACCAAACTTGCTACATGCTTTATCTTCAATTATTAAAATCGCCATCAATTATTTTTTTACTCATTTTACTCCCTATACTTTCCCATGATAAACGACTAACCATATCATCTTTAACAGAAATTCTCATCTTTTGATATTGGTCTTTATCATTAATTAAAGTTTTAATTTTATTTACTATATCATCAGAGTTAAAAGGAATATCCAATAATAATCCAGTTTTATTTTCAATAATTAATTCAGGAATTCCAAAACTTTTTGGCGCTATACTTGGGCAACCAAAATATCCTGCTTCTATTAAAACAGCTCCCATTGTATCCATGGTAGTAGGATGAATTAGTAAAAAAGCTTCACTTAGTAGTTGCTTAAATTTTTCTAAATCTTCAGAAACTGTCTTTTTCAATAACCCTACATAAGTAACGCCTTCTTCTTTCAACACGTCTTCAGGAGGTCTTTCACCTACAATATTTAATTTTGCACTAGGGAATTCTTTTTTTATTGCTTTGAAAGCATCTACACACAAAAAGCCTCCTTTCTTTTCAAAATTTAGACTTATAAATAAAAAATTTAATTGCCCTTTATAAATGTCCTCACTCGGATAATCTATTGTACCACCTGTATGAACGACTATTTTTTGATTTTCGTTTAAATTATAATATTTGGTCATTTCATCCCAAGCCCATTGACTACCAACAAAAATATGTTGAGCTTTTTGCAACCATGATTCTTCTTTTTTCGCTATCCTATCTAAATCTTTAGTATTAAACTTATCAAAGTCCGAAAAAATCTTAAGATAAGTAATAAAGTCTGCATCTAGATATACACCATAAGGCAAATCAAAATCACAATGAAGCCAAGCTGTTTGACCAAAAAAGAAATTATATTTCACATCAGTATTAGTAATTGCTTCTTTGACTTCTTTTTCAATTATATCTAATCTTTTATTAGAAAAGAAAAAGAATTTTCCTTTTAAACCAACCGTTCTATAGATTTTAGATTCAATTTTTGAAGAAATTTTCACTCCAGGATTTATTGGCCCTACATAATTAACGTCAATATGCTTTGATAACTGATCTAACATATTATAGTTAATACCACTCCATCCACCACTTATTGTGCCTAAATCTTGGTTTGATATAAAGTTTATTTTCATTTATTCATGTATAATTTTTCTAATTCCTTTATCGAAACTTTTATATTGAAGTTTGATTCTTCCCAACGCAGATCTTGTTTCGATATTTGCGGAATAGGTCTATTAGTAATCTGGATTATTTTTTCAGCCCATTTTTCAGGACCATCATCAAGTTTATAAAAATTAACTAATTCTTCAATAACCATACATTCTTGAGGAACACTATCAGAAACCAAAACCTGAAGACCTGTTGCTTGAGCTTCTACGGCAACCATCCCAAGACCTTCAGCTCTTGATGGAAACAGCAGCAAATCTGAACCACACATTAAGCTCTCTACATCATGACGAATACCAAGTAGATGAATTTGTTCTTGTATGTTTTTTTCTTCTAAAAATTTAACAAAATCCTCTTTTATGTAATGATTAGCTCCAACCATAAGTAAAACGTAATCACTATTTAAGTATTGGAAAATCTCAGCTGCAAATAATGAATTTTTGTGATGTCGTGGGTGGGTTAATATTAACCTTGAATCAAATCTACCAACAAATAATATTATCTTTTTACCTAGAGGAATATTAAACTCTTCTCTTATCGATTTTTTACAGTTCTCTTTATTTAAATTTTCACCTATAATATCAAATGAACAATGCAGTGGTCCTATTTCTTGTTTTTTATATCTAGAATTATTGATACCATGCTCTTGAAGTAATTTAGAAGATGTACCTACTATGTGAGTTGCTGTTAATTTTATTAAAGCGTAGCCTATTTTTATTTTTATTTTTCGACTAAAAGAGGTTCCATAATTTGCATAAAGTTGATAATAAGGATTATGAAAATGACTTACTCTAACTTTAGGCAATCTACCAAGACCAAATAGAAAATGCCAACCAGATATTATATCTTGATGATCATGCACTGCTAAGTAATTATTCTCTTTTAAAATTTTTCTAAAACCTTTTATAAATGAGAAAGTAGTCTTTCCGTTTAAAGTGAGATAATGTATTTGTGCACCATTTTTAATTGCTAAATCATCAAAAACATCCTTTTTACCATTTGTCACAAGAAAATCAATTCTGATATCTACATTCTTTTCATTAGAATTAATAAACTCGACTAGTTTTATGAGCCAAGTTTCTGCGCCACCCATCCCTAATGAACTGACAATATGTAAAACTCTATTATTTCTCATACAACTCCTCTAATTTTGAAAATGCAGTTTCCATATTGAAATCAGAGTTTTCAAAGTTATTCTTAATTTTGAAATCATGATTGTTTTTTATATTCATTAAATCAAGGCCTTCTTTAGCCCATTCATCAGCTCCTATACCTAAACTCAGTTGTCTATATAAAGAATTCTCTAATATAGGGTCCATTGACACACCTTTTGAAATTAAAACGGGTAATTCTGAAAGTTGTGCTTCTAAAACAACTAAACCTAATCCTTCCATTGGGTATTCTACATGAGGCAAGATAAACAAATCACTATTTTTCATTAAATAAGGAATGTTATCACTCCAACCTAAAAACCTATAGTTATCTTTTAAACCATATTGATTCAATTTATTCAAAATATCATGTTCTAAGTCACCTGAACCAACAAACAACCCTACAACATTAGAATCGATAAGAACCATTTCTCTCAAAACTTCAACAGCAAATAATGGATTTTTAGCAGGTGCAAGTCTACCAGCAAATAATAATATTTTGCTAGCTGCATTTAGATTATGAGATTTACGCAACTCTTCTCTTTCGTATTTGGCTTCAAAAAAAGGCAACGGATTAACACCATAATAGTGCAACCTATGTTTTTTATGGTTAATTTTTTTATTTAATAAGAACTGATTTAAAGTGTGTTTAGAAATACCTACAATTTGATCTGCTTTAAACCAACAAATTCTTCTAAAAACTGGTCTTAAAATCGATTTCTTGAGTTTTGAACCGGTAGGAATATGTTCATCCATATTATGAACATGAATGATTTTTTTAATTGGTAAATTGGACGCAGCAATAAGGTATAAAGCACTCATAAAATCATGATGAGAGTGTAATACATCATAATCCGTTGATTTAAGTAAAGTTCTTAATTCCTTTATCAATTGCACTGGTTTACTCCAATTATTCTTTGCATGTATAATTTCTACCCCTAGCTCCTCAACTCTATCTTCTAATCTACCTTTAAATGATTCAATACAAAAAAATGTCCAGCTAACTTGCTTATTATTTATTTTCCCATATTCTAACATGCGAACTAACCAATTCTCAACAGCTCCTTTATCTAAACTTTCAACAATGTGAATTACTTTCATATATTTTTATTAAAGGAAACCACCCAATTTTAATATTTTTCTGACAAAGGCGCCTGGCAGATATTTAATCATAATAATTAATAATTTTATTTTGACACTATATTTAGTACTAGAACTCCACTTCAAGCCAAAATTCAAGGCCTTAATTGATTCCTCTTTCAAACCATCATTAATCGATGTTTTAAATAATGATGAATAGGTGTCACGCATTGATTTACGTGTAGTTTCTTCTTCACTCTGAACTTCTGTGAGATATTTTTCCATGCTTTGCATTGACAGAAAACCAGTATTAATTCCTTTTTTTGAATTGAATAAATCATTAATACGACCATTGTTATGTTGCCTAAAAAAATACATTGGCTCATCATATCTAATGTATTTTTTCACAGCAGACATGACTCTTACTTGGTATTCAAAATCCTGCCAACGCTTTAAAGATTCAGTCCACAAACCCACCTTCTCTAACACTCTTCTTCTATGCAATCCTGCAGAAGGAAAAAATTGAGGTATAAATGGATTAGCTGTTGCATCCTTTACTTCATAATTAGCATTCAGAGTTATTATTTGATCTTCTTGTTCATGATCTTCAAATCTCTTCAAAGGATTCCAAGCGCTATCGCAATCTTGGTTATTAATTAAAGCTAAAACTTGAAGTTCAATTTTTTTAGGATGAATTAAATCATCAGAATCAAGGTTTTGAATAAACTCACCTTTAGCTTTCGAAAACGCAAGATTTCTAGCTGCACAAGCACCTCTATTTTCAGTAGAGAAAACTATTAAACTAAAATCATCTTCATCGGCAAAACGAAGTTCTAATTGTTTGAGAACTTTAAGTGAATCATCAGTAGATCCATCATCTACAACTATACATTCTATAGGTCTATGTGTCTGGTTATAAACACTCATAATAGATTGCTCTATATATTTCTCTCTCTGGTAACATGTCACCAACACAGAGCATAGTCTATTACTAATATTATCATTCATAAAAAATCAATTAAAACTAACTAAACCTCTATTTGTTTAATAATTTTTGCTGGACAACCACCAATTACTACATTATCAGAAAATGATTTTGTCACCACTGCATTAGCTCCAACGGTTACATTATTTCCAATAACAGCACCTGGCAATAATACAGATCCAAAACCTAACCAACAATTCTCACCTATTGTGACACTCTTTAAATCAAAAACATCTCTTTTTAGAAGACCATGATTTCCAGTTTGGATTGCTACATTAGAAGCAATCAAGGTATCGTCTCCAATAATCAACTTTGTGCCATCAAAAGCAGTTATATATATACCGCTATTAAAAGCTAAATAGAATTTTGTAACATCGTTTAATTCCATATTCTGAATACCGCGCACTCTATTTCTAAAGTTTACTGAAAATGGAACTTCTGCATTTATTCGAAAAATCCTTTGAAAAATGTAATTTACTAACAAAACATTCTTCGGAACTTTATTATACCATAATGGCAAACCGAAAATCTTTAATAAAAAAATAAATTTACCCTTCATAATCTCGTGAAAACTGAAAACTTCTTATCAAATAATACCCATAAACTAAACAATAGTTGACCACATAAAAAATTAACGTGGTATTCAAACTATATTTCATAATTGCTCCAGACCAATAAAATATACATAAACATGATACTAAAATGTAAATATGGCAATAAAATGTTTCTTTCATTCTATTTCTAACCAAAAACAGATATGACAAAGGACTTACTATCATTTGCACAGAAAACAACCAAATTAAAATTCTGGACATTTCTCCAGCAGCAATCCATTTTTCTCCAAAAACAAAACCGAATAATTCTGGTCCAAATAATGTGATTACAATTATTGGCAAAACAACTACAGCAGCTAATGATAATAATGTTTTATTAAACAGCTTTATAGCCTGTCCAAATGTAGCAATCTCTTGAGCGACACGTTGTTTAAAAACCGAAGATATAGATCCCGTAATTAATTGTGACGGCAAACCTAACATTCTAACTGCTAAATTATAAACTCCCAACACTTCTAATCCGAAAAAACGGTTAATCATAAATACTGGTAATTGTCTAGCATAACGACCTAAAAACTCAGTTGGCAGTATATATTTTGGATAATTTAAATTCTCTTTAGCATAACTATAAAGCGTTTTAAATTCTGTAGTTTTTAAATCCAGATTGTACTTTTTCTTTAAGCTAAGTAGTAAAAAAACATAAGCTGTAAATTGACCAAAAATCAAACTAAAAAAAAGTCCAAATGGACCATCAAAAATCAATCCTAGAGGTATTGATAGCAGAGGAGAAACAACTGCTATTAAAATGGTATTAATAAGTATAATATTATACTCTTTTTTGCGATTTGCATACGTTTTAAAAATTTCATTTTGACCATTAAAATAAATTGATAATGGAATTAAAAAAAAGTAAGCTCCAAACTCTTGAGCGTTTATGAGGTTTGGAATTAAATAATAAATTGGAAAAACCAGCAATAAGCAAAGTAAGGACAAAAAGATATTCAAAAACCTATTTAATGATAATGCTATAGACGATTCATCTTCGGTTTTAGCAATTAAAATAGTGTTTAAATATTGTAATGTGCTAAAAACCGCTATAATCCCAGTAGTAGCCATAAACAATCCTAATAACCCATAGTCAGATCTATCATATATCCTATAAACAATCGGAGCACATAAAATAGAAATAACTTGAGCAACAGTTGATCCTGAAGCTAATTTCAAAATATTCTTCGCAAATTCAGAATTACGATATTTTTTTAATTTTTCTAACATTTATTTAAGATTGTCTTTTGAGCTTTCAATAAGAATTTTACTAAACTCTAAACCTCCATTGAAATTCATATGATCTTGGTCTCTGAAGTAATTGTTTTTATTAAAAAATAAATCATGCAAATCTAATACTTCTATATCTTTTTCCTTCAATAATTCTACGATACCATAATCGTAGTTCTTGACAAGATTCCAGTATTCTTCTGTGACAGGGAACTTAACACATACAAGTTTTATATTGTTTTCTACACAATAGTCGATAATCTTATATAAATCAGATAATTGTTGCTTTGATTGCTCTCTTTTTTGAAATTGATATTTGATCCTATCTGAAGCTGCTCTAATTAAATCCTTTTTCAAGGATTTTTTTATACTTACTGATTCTGGCACTTTGTTAGTCTTGATTGAAACATACTCTTCCACAATAGCGTTAAATTCAGGATTTAATATTGGCAATCGCTTTGTGCATTTATTAATATAAAACTCTTTTTTAGAATAGACTTTTTCAATACTCTTAAAATCTTTTACATAAATATTTGTCTTATCGATATTCCCTGGACCGTCTCTATACTCTGCAAATTGATGATTATCGACTGAAAGAAAAACAGTAGCGTTTTCTGGCATTTTCTTTGAAAAATATTTAATCTTTAGAAATGAATCATGATAATTATCACTAATAAATGAAGCATTAAAAATCCCATTAGAATTTACACTATTCTTTAGATAAGCCCCATGAGAATCACTAACTAATAAATAATCATAACTTGAAATATTCTGAGCATTATAAATATACTTCTCAAACAATGCTGGCTTAAAAACACTATAAAACACAGTAACGTTTATTATTAAAAATAATAGTGAGAAATAAAAAATATTTTTTAAAAATTGCTTCATTAAATTTTAAAATTGAAAATAAATAAACTCCATATCTTTTGAAAAATTTCCTAAAAAATAAATCAAAACAATAAGCACATAATAAAACACCCATCGAATTGGCTTACTCCATTTTTGAGTTAAACTTTCAATAGCATATTTCTGATTACGCCCAACCCACTCTATACACATAAACAAAGAAATTATTATAATTAACCGCTTTGGTAATATTTCTGGCACCCTTAAAGTGGAAGCAGAAAAAATATCCAAAATAATTTGAAAAGCCTGAGTTATTGAAGAGGCTCTAAAAAATATCCAAGCAAAAACTGTTAAACTAAAAGTTAGAACAATTTGAGCAAACTCCTTTATTGATGGCAGTATTTTATTTTCAGCAACCACACCTGTATTTTTTCTGTTTTTATCTAATAACATTAAAGGAAGAAAAAATAGAGCATTAAGAAATCCCCATGCAACAAAAGTCCAATTTGCTCCATGCCAAAAACCACTGACAATAAAAATGGCAAATACATTTCTAATTTTCCTAAACTTAGACCCCTTATTCCCTCCTAATGGAATATAAAGATAGTCTCTAAACCACGTTGATAATGAGATATGCCATCGCCTCCAAAACTCTGCAATGTCTCTGGAGAAATATGGAAACGCAAAATTCTGTTTTAAATCGAAACCGAATAGTCTTGAAGTTCCAATCGCTATATCAGAATAACCTGAAAAGTCTCCATAAATTTGAAACGTAAAACAGATTGCTCCTACTATGAGGGTACTACCTGAGTAGTTCTCTGAGTTATTAAAAATCTGATTAGCTATTAATGCTGCATTATCTGCAATTACTATTTTTTTAAATAAACCCCAAAGTATTTGTTTCAATCCATCTGTCGCCTTACGATTATTAAAAACTCTAATGTTTTGAAATTGTGGCAATAAATTAGTTGCACGTTCAATTGGACCTGCTACCAATTGCGGAAAGAAACTTACAAATGCTGAAAAAACAACAAAATCTCTAGTCGGTTGGAGTTTACCTCTATAAATATCAATTGTATAACTTAAAGTTTGAAATGTATAAAAACTGATACCTACAGGTAGTATTATTTGAAGCGGACCAGATTCTATATTTGTGCCAAAAAAGCTAAATGCAGAAACAAAATTTTCTAAGAAAAAATTATAATATTTAAAAAAACATAATAAACCTAAATTGACAAAAATACTAATCCATAGAAAGGCTTTTTTTTGTTTTTGAGAATTCGATTTAGCCATTTCTAAACCAACTAAATAGTCTACGATAGTACTAAATAGAATTAGAAATAAAAAACGCCAATCCCACCATCCATAAAATAGATAACTTGAAAATACGATTAGTAGATTTTGAAGTTTTAGACTCTTATTTACCAAAAACCAATACAGTAGAAATACTATTGGTAAAAAAAGCGCAAAGTCTATGGAGTTAAACAGCATTTGTATTATTAGGATTTTATGTTTATGAAAGAATTTCTAAAATTCGTTCTGTTGCTTTTCCATCCCAAAATTCAGGAATCTCTCCTTTTTTATAGGTGCCATTTAAAATAGAATCTATTTGAGACAATATGTCGTGCTTATCAAAATCCAGCAACGTATTAGATCCAATATCTATAGTACTAGGTCTTTCTGTATTTGGCCTCAATGTTAAACATGGTTTTTGTTTAAATGTTGTCTCTTCTTGAATCCCTCCACTATCTGTTAGGACTAAACTACAATTATGTATGAGATTTTGAAAACTAAAATAGTCTAAGGGTTCTAAAATTAATAAGTTATCGATGGTATCAAACGCTTCTTGAAATCCAAACTTTTTTATATTATTTAAAGTTCTTGGGTGAATTGGAAACACCAACTTTTTTGTTTTTGGTAAGTCTTTTAAAAGTGCTACGAGATTTTCTAATCCTTTTTTATTGTCAACTCTCGCAGGACGATGAATGGTTATTAAAATGAAATCATTGGGTAGCAAATCATTCTTTGCCATAACGTCTTGCCTATTGATTTGATCTTTAAAAGCAACCAACGTATCAATCATCGTATTACCCACGAAATAAATTTGATCTTCATTTTTACCTTCGCTAATGAGGTTATCAATGCCGCTTTGTTCTGTCACAAAATAAAAATCTGTGATTTCATCAACCAAAATTCTATTGATTTCTTCTGGCATTGTTCGATCAAAACTTCTTAAACCACTCTCTAAGTGCCCTAAAGGAATATTTAATTTCTTTGCCGTTAAAGCTGCAGCTAATGTAGAATTCACATCTCCTGGCACAATAATCATGTCAGGATTAAAGGTTTTAATAACATCTTCTAGCCTAATCATAATTTCTCCCATTTGAATATTTGCTGACGCTTGGGAAATATTTAAAAAGTAATCTGGCCAAATATCTAACTGTTGAAAAAACACATCTGCCATAGATTTGTCAAAATGCTGGCCAGTGTGCACTATTTTTATATCAAAACACCCATTAAACAATGCATCTGCAGTCTTTTTAAACTGAGTCACTTTAATATAATTAGGTCTTGTTCCAACAACAAGTAATAATCTTTTCATTCTTATATTTTAAGGGTCTGCAAACCTTTATTTAAATATGATTAGTTATCATTATATCATAACAGCCAAACCATTATAGACTTTGCAAATATATCCTAATTTTCACGAGCCTATCAAAGAAACTTTTAACTAATGATTAGGTGCTAAATCAAGACAACGTTAAATAAGAAAGAAAAAACCTACAAAAACATCATTTTAAAGCACAATAATACATTAATTAATTGCTATGGTTCGTTTCTTTTTTTACCTTTGCAATTCCCTTGATCTACTGAAAATTTAAATAAACAAAATTATTTAAAGCAGTAGATCAAAACTTATAACGTTATGAAAAACATCTACTTAACAGTAATTACAATTCTTTTTTGTGTGCTTGGTTATAGCCAAGCTCCAATAGTAACAGTTGATAGACCAAATATTATTGGACCAACTGCAACAGGTAATACTCCAGAAATTTCTTCTTCAGGTTTTGAAAGAGGTTCTGGTACCATATTAGCAACAGCTAGTGCTAATTTTACTGCAAGTCAATGGAATGCTACTACGCAAGCTGATGCTGCAACCAACGATGAATACATACAATGGTCTGTAAGTGCTAGTGCATCTAACAGCATAGAGGTTACTGAGTTTGATACTAGAAATAGAAAAAATGGTAATGGACCAGCTAACTGGCAAGTCTTTTACAGTTTAGATAATTTTGCAACAGCTGGTATAGCAGTTACTTCAGTTCAAACTACTACTGACACTGCTTCCAATTATAATTTTACTGGTTTAAGTATTGTTTCTGGAACAGCTGGAACAATCACATTTAGATTATATGCTTGGAATTCGCTCACCAATAATGGTTGGTTTAGAATTGCTGGTAGAGCTGCCTTATCAGATTTTGGTATTGCAACACCAGGACTAAGAATGAATGGAATAATTACGACAACTGCTGTTAATGATACAGAGTCAAATATTATGTCTACAAGTTTTGATCCTACAGATAATATAGATTATACAACATACAATTCAGCCTCTGGATTAACAACTACAAACGCTTTAAAAATAGGTGAATTCACAATTCAAGATGGTGGAAATGATTTAACAGATACTGACGCTGTACCTACAATACTTACAGACTTAGAATTTGGAATTACTAATAGCGCTAACATTATTGCACTAGCAATTTTTGATGGTAGTACAAATGTTTCCGAAGTAACAACAGTAACAGATAACACCTCTTTTCTTGGGATTTCAGGAATTTCTGCTCCAGATGATGGTTCAAAAACTTTTGATGTATACGCGACTTTTAATTCAATAGTTACAGATAATGATCAAGTTCAACTCACCATAGGTTCTGCTACGCCAGATGCTGCATTGGGTTCTACTTTTAATGCATTTGATGCAGGTGGTGCACAAACACCGATTGCTGGTGATGATAACAGAATTGAAGTTGTAGCTACAACACTTGCTTTTGACCAAGAGCCTGTAAACTCTTTTCAATTTGAAATCATGAATCCATCTCCAACAATTAATGCTGTTGATGGCAACACAAATTTAGATATAGATTTTAATAATACAATCTCAATAGTTTCTGGTGGCTCATTAGAACCTGGATTTATTAATTACCCAATCACAAATGGTGTTTCTATTTTAAACACAATTACTTTTTCTGAAAAAGAAACAGCAACATCACTATTTGCATTTGGAGGAGGCTTAATTGCTGCTGCAAGTACAACATTTGATATTGCAGGCCCATTACTTACAATTGTAGAACAAGATTTTGATGGTGCGACTCCAGAATGGACATACTCTAGTAATGTCACATTATTTGATAATGGATGGGGAACAGATGGTTATTATGGGGTTATTGATATTGCAAGCGCATCTCCATTAGATAACGCTCAATTTTCAAACAATATATTTGGTGAAAATGATTTAAATGATGAAGGTGATAATGGCACCACAGGTTTCGCTACCTTATCATTAGACCCAATTGATATAAGTAATTATAACGATGTTACCTTATCTTTTGACTGGGATGTTCATGGTTATGTAAACAATAGTGATGATGCACAATACAGATTAGTATTAGATGGCGTTAATCAACCCGTTGTTTTTCTTTTAGATGGAAATGGAGCTATTGACACAGACGAAGGCTCAATTTCAATAGACATATCTAATACAGTGTCTACAATTGCTCTACAAATTAGAGTGAGAGATAATGGTAATAATGGATACTCAGGATTCGACAATTTTAAATTAACTAGTGTATTTGATGGTTTATTATATGTTGACAATGGTTGGTCACCCAACCCACCATCTGGAACAACTGGAGCAGATGATGTATACGTTTATGACGGAACATATATTATAGGTTCTAATATACAAGCTAATAATTTCTATGTGAATTCAATTGGGACAACATCTATTGCAGCTGGTCAATCTCTAGTTACTAATGCAAGTATTGTTAATAATGGAAATATAGAATTACTTTCAGTTTCTTCAAGCTACTCTTCTTTAATTTCAGATGACGTTCAAGGTGAAGTGACCTATAATCGTCATATCAATCAATTTGCTGATTCTGGATCTACAACTGGTAATAACGACTTAATTTCTGCTCCTGTTACTAACGCAAGTCAAACGTTTTTAGCATTTAGAACAGTAAATACAGACATGCCTTCAGGAACTATTGGAGGTGTACCTTCATTCTTATTTGGTCCATTTGATAATAATACAGATGAATATATAAATTATACAACCGCAGATGATGCTTCAGTTCTTACTGCTGGTATTGGATATAGAACTGCCTCTGACACTCCTACAGGATCAACATTTGAATTTGTAGGTAATGTGTTAACATCAACAATCACAACACCAATTACAGTTGGTACTAATAGTGATTTCAATTTAGTTGGTAATCCATTTTCATCATATATTAGCCTTTCAGATTTCTTATCAGACAACAACAGTCAATTAAGCATAACACAATCTGGTGTATATGGCTACGATGGCGCTGCTTTAGATGGTTATACCATTTGGAATCAGGCTTATTCTGATGCTAACCCAACAGCTGTGATTGCTCCAGGACAAGGTTTCTTGTTAGCTTCTCAAGTAGGAGGCGGAACAATTACTTTTGATGCAGCATCACGTAGAACCGGCACAACAGATGATTTCATTGTTGGGAGAAATAGCTTAAATGATCTTGCACATGTAAAACTGCAACTATCACGTGAAAACGCCCTTTACAAAACAGATATTTACTTCAATAACAATGCTACATTAGGCATGGATGCTGGATACGATACTGGTGTAGTTGGTGGTCAAGCACCTGCTTTTGCATTGTATTCGCATTTAGTTGAAAACAACTTTGGGCTTGACCTAGGCATACAAGCTGTTAACTATGACGCTGTCAATAATGTTATTATACCTTTAGGTGTTAATGCAAATCAAGGTGAGCAATTAACAATTAGTATTTTGGAAAATGATATTCCAGAAGGTATTGATATGTATTTAGAAGATACCGTAAACAATACATTTACATTGTTAAACACATCAGACTTCATAATTACTCCAAGCACAAATATATCAGGAACAGGACGATTCTTTTTAAGATTTTCTGCGGAAGCATTATCAACTTCAGAAGAAAACTTTGAAACGATCCAAATCTATACAACTACTGCTCCTAAAACTTTATTTATAAAAGGAGTTCTTGATAATGATACTACGATTGAAATCTACGACATACAAGGTCGTGTAATTTTAAATTCAAAATTAGACACTAGAAATGATTCTAATCAAATTGATATTTCAGGATTTACAACTGGAGTTTATGTTGTTAAATTGAATAACGGAATCCAACAAAAATCACAAAAGGTTATTATTAACTAAAATAATAATTATAAATATTATCAAAGCACACTTTAACGAGTGTGCTTTTTTTTTATAGAAAAAACATTCAGCTACAAAAACGATAATCAACACTATATTTTAAAAAGAAATAATTTCAATAATGTGACCTTTTAACTTAAATAAGGTCTAAACAATGAAGGCTTGTAAATGAGAAACTATTTTCACTTTTTAAGTCTATTAAAACTTAGTAGGTTTTTTTACAAATCTTCTAGTTACGCATTTAGAACAAAACAACATTACAACATGAAAAAGCACTCCAATATTCTATTTATAGTTTTAGCATCTATCTTAACATTACCATCAGTAATTGCTCAACAAGATGTTTTTAGCAGAGACGATGTCACTACAGGCGATTTTAGTAATAATCAAACACCATGGTTTTATATCACCTCTAACAATAACCAAGCTGATCCTGATAATGGAAATACTATAAGAAACTTTGTTAAAATAGATCATAACAATAACACCACAATGACTACTAATGGTCGTACCTATTTAGTTGCTTCATTAGATTTTCAGTCTGGTACAACATCGCCAAGAATTATAAACAATTCAGGAGGTGGTTTATCTGCATCAGAAAGAATTTTTAATACATCCTCTGCAACTCACACTTTTAATACTCCAATTGGTATTGATGGACCCATAGTTCAAATACATACTAACGATAATGGTGGTTTCATTTTTAATCAAGATATTTTTATAAACAATAACACTGTAGAGTTTGGTAATACTGGTAATGGTCAAATTATAGTGAATGGTCTAATGCAAGGCACAGGTAACGTGAAAAAGGTTGGCAGTAATATATTAGTAGTTACTGGAGCTCACACATACTCAGGTTCAACATCTGTAGATGCAGGCACATTAAAACTACAAGGCAGTTTAACCAATAGTGACATCACAGTTAAATCTGGCGCAACTATAGAAATAGATGGCAATACAGTAGTTAAATCTTTACTAGTAGAAGCAGGTGGTAACGTCATTGTTAATGCTGGACAATCACTAACTGTTTCAAATAATGTAACGACATCTGGTAATATAACACTTAATTCAAATTCACAGAGCTATTCTAGCCTAATAGCGAGCTCTGTAACAGGTAATTTAACTTACAAAAGACACGTAAACAATGCTGCAGGTAGTGGAACATCCACAACTGCAAACGATTTGATTAGTCCGCCTGTATCTGGTATGACATTTGGTGCATTAAGAATGGACGCTGATACTAATATTCTTTCTGGAACTATTGGTGGAAATGGACCTTTCTATCTTTTTGGGCCATTTGATAATAGTAGCGTTTCCGATTATGTTCTTTACGAAGAAACAGTAGATGATGCAGTAGTACTCGATTCTGGAGTTGGATACCGAACAGGTTCTACAGATGGAGGAACATATACATTTATAGGCACTGTAGAAACTGGTAATGTTATGGAGACAATTACAACACCGTCTGGAGGGAGTAAATGGAATTTAATTGGAAACCCTTACCCTTCTTATATTACACTTTCTGAATTTTTAAATATAAATACTAGTAAATTTGACACCAGCGCAGTTGGCGCTTATGGCTATGATGGTGCAGCTGCAGATGGTTGGATCATTTGGAATTTATTATACTCAATAATAAATCCAGATGCTGTAATGGCTCCAGGTCAAGGCTTTTTTGTAGCCTCTGCATCAACTAGTGAAGTTGTCAATTTCAATTCAAACATGAGGTCCATTGGTAATACTGATGACTTTATACCTTTGCGTTCTTCAGAGTCTATTACAACTGTAAAATTGAATATGGCTTCATCAACTAAAAACTTTAATACCGAAATTTTCTTTACCGAATTTTCAACTTTAGGATTAGATCCAGGTTTTGACGCGAGTTTATATGGTGGAAGCATTCCAGCATTTTCAGTTTACTCAAATTTAGTAGAAGAAAATAATGGTGTACCACTTGCTATTCAAGCTGTTGGAGAAACAGATTATAATAATGTAATTATCCCATTAGGAGTTAGTTCAAGCCTAGGAGAACAGATAACTTTTAGTATTGAATCTTCTTCCATTCCTAGCACAATTGATGTTTATTTAGATGATACAACTGCTAATACATCCACATTGCTAACGGCTTCTGATTATGTTTTGACACCTAGTACAAATTTATCAGGTGTTGGACGTTTCTTTCTAAGATTTATAGATAACTCATTAAGCATTGTACAGAACAATTATGATAGTTTAGATATTTTCACTTCACATAAAACCAATGAAATCATCATTAATGGTCAACTTCTAGATAAGACAGCGTGTTTCATTTATGATATTCAAGGAAGACTAGTTTCAGAATACAAACTAAGTTCAGAAAATTCACAGAATCGAATTAACCTTTCTAACATAAGTACTGGTATATATATCATAAAATTATCAAACTCTAATTTCGAATTGTCAAAAAAGATAATTATTTGGGAACAAAATTAGACCTATAACATTTTAAAATACTAAATTTTTACTTACTTTTGTCCACTATATAAAGATTACAATGAAAAGAAATAGTCCCCAAGATCAAATTACACGTAAGGAAGCCATTAAAAAAATGGGCAAGTACGCTGCACTTACTGCAATGGGTACATTTCTTATACTTAACCCAAAGACAGCTCATGCATCTTCACCTCCAGATCCAGGTGGAAATCCATTTGACTAATATACAGCAGACATTTTGAAACCGGATTTAGCTCCGAAATACATACAAAGCATTGGTCAAAGTTATATACTTTGGTTTGAACGCTCTAATAGTTATGTAGTAATTTCAAATGCAGCTTACAACATTCTAAACCTATTTCTTAAATCTAATTCTTTTAGTCAATTTGAAAATGAATTGATTACAAATAACCTTAAAGAGCAAAAACGTTCGAAAGCTTTATATGATGAGTTGACTACGTTTTTAAGGAATTCAAATAGCACTAATTTCACTATGCCTAAAGACTGCATAAGTAGTGTAGAAATTCCTGATACTAATTTAAAAAGTTGTTATCGCTTCGGAAATATAAACGTAGAAATTAATTTTGGATCACAAACAATTGAGCAACTTTTCCATCCACAATTAGCACATAGTTTAATTAAAAAACCTCAATCAAAGAGTGCTATTTTTGATATTTTCAAAATTGACAATTCGCTTTACTTATTTAAAAATCAAAAATTCATATATACATCTTCAACTAAAGATTATTATTTACTTCAAGGGCGATTTGCTTTAGAGTTAACAAACGTTATACACGAAAAGAAAAGTGACAATTGGCTATCAACATTTCATGCATCTACCATTTGTAATACTAAAGAAGCTATTATGCTTATTGGCGATTCTGGAAACGGAAAAAGCACACTATCTGCCATTTTAATGGCTAATGGCTTTGATCTACTTAGTGATGATTTTAGTCCTCTATATTGCAATGACATGCATCTGTATAGATATCCAGCAGCAATATCTATTAAAAAAGGAGCTTTCAAAATTATCGAAAATGAAATAGATGTATTTAAAACATTACCCACTTACTTTAATGGTCCTAAAAATATAAATATAAAATACGCACCACCTTCAGTAAATTTCAAAACTTCAAAAAAGAACCTACCTTGTCGTAAAATTGTTTATGTAAAGTATTCTAAAGATTGTAGTTCTTCTTTTCATAAAGTTTCCGAAGAAAAGATTTTAAAAACATTGATTCCAGATGCATGGATTTCTCCTAAACCTGATCATGCAAAACAATTTTTAAATTGGCTAAGTACTATTGAATTTTACGAACTCAAATACAGCGATAATCATTACGCACTACAAAGTTTAACCAATCTAATCAACGGTTAAAATTTATTCGTGATATTTGTTTAAAATTAAAGACACTTTTATTGTTCAAAAAATCCAACATAGCGACTCACCAACTTATTGCTAGAATTCTAAACTTTAAAAACGAGGACAGTGTTTTAATTACCCAGTTAGAAACTTCAGATATTGATTGGGAAAACCTCGTAAAAACAGCGAGTAGACATCTTGTTCTAACAACAGTATATTGCAGGTTAAAACAAAAAAACTTATTAAACTACCTACCAAAAGATCTCCAAAAATATCTTGAAGAGCTTACTTCTATTAATAGAAATAGAAATAAAAAATTAATTCAAGAAGCTCAAATTCTAGTTAATATACTTGACCACCACAATATCCAATATGTATTTATTAAAGGCATGGCAATGCTTCTAGGTGGCTATTATAAAGATTTAGGAGAACGGATGATTGGTGATTTTGACATTTTAGTTACCGAAAAGGATCTCGAAAAAACCTTTGATATCTTTAAAAAAGAAGGCTATGATAAATTAGTAAAGTTCAACTATAAGAGGCCTAATTTTAGACATCTTCCAAGACAGATAGATGAGCATAAGTTAGCAGCCATAGAATTGCACAGGCATATTTTAAATCCATCATACAGAGACTTAATCTCCTTAGAGAATGTATTTAAAAATAAAAGAATGATTGAAAACAAAGCAATCCCAAGCCAAAATCACCTTAGCCTAATTAACATATTAACAACTCAACTCAACGACAACAGTTATTATTATAACATCATAAACTTCAAAAATTCTTACGATAGTTTAGTATTAGAAAATAATATTGAAAGCTGTGCTGAGTTTTCAAATTCAAAATATGTCTCTCACTATTTAAACTTAAATAGTGTTTGGTTTAGTCAATTCAAACTACCTCATACATCACTAATCAATCAAATAAAAAAGAAAAATTATTTACTAAAAATAAGATATGAGACCTTTGACAGACTGATATATGGCATAAAATTCATAAGCTTTAGCACAATACATAGACTAAATCTTGTTTTAAAAAATAAAAGCTATAGAATTTATCTTATTAAATCGCTATTATTGCGAAAATCTTAGAGCCAATTTGTTTCATTATTTGAACTAAATAACTACTTTTGACCAAATTTGAGATATGAAAAATTTTGTAATAATTATCTTGGTGTTTTCTTGTACTTTCGCATTTGGTCAGTCTATGACTAAAAGTGATTATAGAAATAGTCGAGATGGATGGATTTTAAGTGTAGGTGTTAATGCATTAGGAAACTTAGGAACAAGAAATCCTCTTGAAAGGTTAGATGAATTTTCTTTAAAGAATCCATTAGCGTTTTCAATCGAGAATAGATGGTCAGAATATTTATCTATAGAACAAGATTTTAGTTTTAATGGTTACGACGCTAATACATCTATAGACAATGGTGTACTAACTGAAGATATTCTATATTTTTCAACAAACACAAGTTTAAAATATTATTTTTCTGATAATTTATTTGATGTTGAATGGCTAGACTTATATGCTTCTGTTGGATTAGGAATCTTTACTATTGATGAATTAAATACGTCTGCAAACGTATCTGGTGGAGCTTTATTTTGGTTTAATGACACAAGAACAATAGGTGTTAGAATTCAAAGTACTGGTAAATTTGCATTTAATCATAGTGAGAATCAATTTGACAATAATCACTGGCAACATTTTATACAAGCTGTTTTTAGATTGTAATCAATACCCCTTAAAATAAAAGTTTAACATTTCCCTAGTTTTATTATAAATTCTAGGGAATTGTCGTTTAAAGTCCTCAGGTGATTCAATAAACGTCTCCATAATTACAGACAAAAATTCAAACTGGTTTGTAAAGGCGTAGTCTCTTAAAAATTTAGATTGAACTAATTTAGTCTTCAATTTTGGGTCATTATCAAGCATATTACTAAGCTCAACATAAGACTCTAAAAATATAGCAGCACTTGTATTATTACTTCTTGTTCCCAAATAATGAAAATGTATGGCATGCGTATATTCATGGATTGCTAAATTTAAATTATCATCCTCTATTTCGTAACCATGTAGTACATCTTTCCATGAAAACACCAATGCCTTCATCCCTAAGTTAAACTCTCCTTTATGGTATGCTTTATTCGTTTGAGAATAAAACTCCTCTGGATAGAAGACGATACGCTCTACAGAACCAATATTATAATCTCTCAGGCCAAAAGTCAATTTCACTAGAGTAGCAGCTATAATAATTTTCATCTCATCTCTAACCTCAATATCATTACCTATAAACTCTGTTCCTCTAATAATTTTAAAGACTCTATGTTCAAAATACGATTGGTGCTTTGACGATAGTTTTTGGTAGAATTTAAAGTTTTTTCTAAGTATTGACTTTTGTGGTTTTGTCAACGTCCTTTTTCTCAAATAAACATGATTAAAAAACAGCTTTTTTTTAACATACTCAACGTATGCCATTTCAAGAAAATAGAAAATCACGCAAAAACCTAATACGATTATAACAATAGAAAGAATGACTCCTAGAATAGTAATAATCAAGTTTTCAAAAACAGAACTCTCCTCAAGATTGAGAATTGACAATAGTAATAGCGTATCTATCATTAGATTAGTTATTATTTTTATTTTTCTTCGGAAATTTTAGCCTAATCCAATTAGGTTTAATTAGTTGTTTTGTTTTGAAACACGCTCTTTTCTCTATAAGAAAATTCCAGTTTATATGATCAAGAGAGCTTGATTTAATACAATTCGCATTACGCATCTTGAAAGGCGTTGTTTAGCAAATCAAAATCCTAAGCTTATAAATTTCAAGCGAACTTGGTTTTAACTATCTAATATTAAAATTGAAGATTAGCTCCTTTTTGTCACTTTTCCTCAACGCTCTGCTTTGAAAATCAAAAGCCCAAGCTTATATGTTCAAGCAAGCTTGATTTAACGCTTGGGCTTTTGATTTATTCGTGACCTCGAGAGGATTCGAACCTCCAACCCTCAGAGCCGAAATCTGATATTCTATCCAGTTGAACTACGAGGCCTTTAATTCCTGTAAAAACAGAAATCTCTTTTATAATTTATATTTAAGACAATTTAGCTTTTACAATATTAGAAATAGTCTTGCCATCTGCTTGTCCTGCCAACTCCTTGTTAACTATTCCCATCACCTTACCCATATCTTTCATGCCTACTGCTCCCAATTGATCAATAGTCATTATAACTACTTTTTCAATTTCTTCCTCGCTAAGGGCTTCTGGTAAGAACTGACTAATAACTTCTGCTTGATCAATTTCTGGTAATGCTAAATCTTTTCGATCCTGTTCTAAATATATAGCTGCACTATCCTTACGCTGTTTAACTAACTTTGATAAAATCTTTATTTCCTGCTCTTCTGTTAACTCACCACCTTCTCCAGAAGTCTGAACGAGCAATATCTCAGATTTCACTGCACGTAATGCAGCTAAAGCTGTTTGATCTTTTGCTCTCATTGCTGCCTTCATTGCAGTCATTATTTCAGTTTGTAAACTCATGATATATTGTGTTTAATTGAGTAACGAAGATACTAAAATTGATCATATAACCTTGTGCTAATATTTCAGTATAAAACATAAAAAACCCGAAAAATTTATCTCAATTTTTCGGGTTTAACAAAGTGTGAAACACTAAACTAAATTTGCTACTAATCTACGTTGTCGTGTAAAAATGAATTGTTACTTCTTAATTGAATATCATCGTTTTCATCACTGGAAACAGATGTTCTAGAAGCGTTGGTTTCTGATGAATGCTGAGCATCATCTAAATTCACACCTTGCCTTTTATATGCAGGTTCTTTTTCAATCTCATCAATTTTAGCAGTATTAAACTTGTAATTGAAATCTTTCATTTTACGTCGTCTCTCGTCTGCTCTCTCTTTTAATAAATCTGAGATTGGACTATTCATAGGGTCAACTTCTTCACCAATTTGGTCTTCACTAACCTCTAATTCTATAGTCTTTTTCTCAAAAACAATCTCTTCTTCAACCTCTGGCTGAACTTTAGTTTTTGTCTCATTCATAGCAGATTCATAGGTCATAAAGTCATCTAAAGCATAACGCTTCTCTCCTTCTTCATTAGCCTCTGTAACTGGAATAACTTCTACATGTTCTTTTACCTCTAGGTCTTTTACTTCATCTTCTAGAGTGAAAAAAGTTTTATCGTCTTCTTCTATTTTCTCCTCTACCACGTCTTCTTCCGAAGTACCAAAAGATAAAGGCAAATCAAAAGTGAGTGTAATTTGCTCTTCTTCGACCTCTTCAATAATGGTTTCTTTAACCTCTTGCACAGGAGTTATGATAAACTCTTCTTCTTGGATGTTATGATCTAAAACCTCATCATAAACAATGTTGATGTTTTTAATAATATCTGTAGTTGCAATTAAATTTGTCTCCAATGTATTTACAACAAGATCATTAGCATCTTCATCATCTACCAAAGTATGTATAACAACTTGAGCAATATCTTCTTCTTTTTCAAGAATAATATCAGGAGTTATAATTGCAGGCTCGCTTACTTTAATAGTATCATTTCTATCATCTTCTAAAGCATGAACAACTTTCTTTTGTTCTGTATTAGATATTTCATGTTGTTGATCCAAATCAAAACCAGTAGCAATAATAGTTACAGAAATTGATTCTTGTAAAGATTCATCTTCACCAACACCCATAATAATATTAGCACCATGACCAGCTTCATTTTGAATATGATCATTGATTTCTCCAATCTCATCAATAGTAATTTCTTCAGATCCAGAAACGATTAGCAACAATACGTTTTTAGCTCCAGTAATTTTATTATCATTTAATAATGGCGAATCTAATGCCTTCATAATCGCTTCTTGTGCTCTGGATTTACCAGATGACGTTGACGACCCCATGATTGCTGTTCCACTATTACTCAATACAGTTTTAGCATCACGTAAATCAATATTTTGTGTATAATGATGTGTTATAACTTCAGCAATACCTCGAGATGCAGTTGCTAATACTTCATCAGCTTTAGAGAAACCAGCTTTAAAACCTAAGTTCCCATAAACTTCACGTAGTTTATTGTTATTAATTACAACTAAAGAATCTACATGAGCACGCAACGTATCAATACCTTTTGCAGCTTGTTCGTTTCTTGTTTTTCCTTCAAACTGAAATGGTAACGTTACAATACCAACTGTTAAAATATCCAACTCTTTTGCTAGTTTAGCAATAATTGGCGCAGCTCCAGTACCTGTTCCACCACCCATTCCTGCTGTGATAAATACCATTTTGGTATTTGAACCTAGCATACGACGTAAATCTTCTATACTTTCTACTGCTGCTTGCTCTCCTACTTCTGGATTTGCTCCTGCTCCTAAACCTTCGGTTAAGTTAACTCCTAATTGGATTTTGTTCGGGACACCACTATTTTGTAGTGCTTGGGCATCTGTATTACATATTACGAAATCAACGCCTTTAATCCCTTGTAAAAACATGTGATTAATTGCGTTGCTTCCTCCTCCACCTACTCCAATCACTTTAATAACGTTTGATTGGTTTTTTGGTAAATCAAATGCAATGTTGCCTAATTCATTGTTGTTGCTCATAAAACTACTTTTACTGTATTTATACTTTATTTCCCCAAATATCTCCGACAGTCCTACCCAGTCGAAGATGTATGATATATTTCTATTCTGCGTTATCTAAAAAATCTTTAACACGCTCTGTTAACTTGTCTAAAAAGGATTTACGCTCTTTCTTTGGAGCCTCTAAAATCTCTTCTTCATGTGATGCATTTTCTTCAGAATGCTCTACAGCAACAGAAGACATCTCTTCAACTTCTTTCTCAATACGTTTACGCTCTTGACGTTTTAACCCATCCATAACTAATCCAACTGCTGTTGCATACAACGGACTTGCAATATCATCATCACTATCTCCAGCCAAATGTTCATTAGGATATCCTATTCGAGTATCCATTCCTGTGATGTATTCAACCAATTGCTTTAAATGCTTTAATTGACTTCCACCTCCTGTTAAAACAATACCAGCTATTAATTTTTTCTTTTGCTCCTCGTGACCGTAATTCTTTATCTCTACATAAACTTGCTCAACAATTTCAACAACACGAGCATGAATAATTTTAGAGAGATTTTTTAATGTAATCTCTTTAGGTTCACGACCACGTAATCCAGGAATTGAGACAATCTCATTATCTTTATTTTCTCCTGGCCATGCAGAACCAAATTTTATTTTCAATAATTCGGCTTGTTTTTCAATAATTGAGCAACCTTCTTTTATATCTTCTGTAACCACATTTCCACCAAAAGGAATGACAGCGGTATGACGAATAATCCCGTCTTTAAACACTGCCAAATCTGTTGTACCACCTCCAATATCAATTAAAGCTACACCAGCTTCTTTTTCTTCTTGGCTTAACACTGCATTTGCAGATGCTAAAGGTTCTAATGTAATCCCTTCTAATTCTAAACCAGAACTTTTCACACAACGACCAATATTTCTTATTGACGATACTTGACCAACCACCACATGAAAATTAGCTTCTAATCGTCCGCCATACATCCCAATAGGTTCTTTAATTTCAGCTTGACCATCAATTTTATATTCTTGAGGTAACACATGAATAATTTCTTCTCCTGGAAGCATTACCAACTTGTGAACCTGGTTAATTAAACGATCAATATCCTCTTCATCAATAACAACTTCAGAGTTTGCTCTTGTGATATAATCACTATGTTGTAAACTTCTAATATGCTGACCTGCAATACCAACGGTTACTTCTTCAATTTTTAATCCTGCTTCTGCTTCTGCTTCTTGAACAGCCTGCTGAATAGATTGTATAGTTTGAGTAATATTATTAACCACACCTCTATGTACACCCAAACTCTTGGATTTACCTATTCCTAAAATTTCGGCTTTGCCATACTCATTCTTACGACCAATCATAGCCACAATTTTTGTGGTTCCGATATCAAGTCCTACTGAAATTTTATTATTCTCCATCATCTTACTTTTTGGTGCAAATCACTTGCTTATCAAACTTTAAATTCACTAGTTTATAATTATCTAGTGTTTTATCTTTCATTGCCTTCATATAGAAAGCTTTTAGATTATTAATTTTTTTATCTAATAATTTTAATGTTCCTAAATGGATATTAAAATCATGACTTCTAAATTTCAAATCAATCGTTTTATCTTGGTTTTGATGAATCACTACGACGTGTTTCATCAAAAAATCATCACTTTGTATTGTCGCAGCAACAGCATACACATTTGCTAGATCATTTTTCTCAATAAATCCAGTAATAAGAGGCACGCGTGCAGTGTAATTTGTTGATAAAGGCATAAACGAACCTGTCTCATCAATGTAATACGAAGCATTTGTGCTTACTCTTGCAATAGGTTTTTTTTGTTCAATTTCAGCAGTGATTAAGCCATCAACACTCATAAACACTTGTGCTTGCTTAATCATTGGATTAGAGTTTAGGGCAGATTCTAAT
>CAJQOA010000178.1 GCA_905479815.1 uncultured Psychroserpens sp. | reverse complement strand
AGCACAAGCAGATACACCTCCACCTAATTTTAAATACTTTTGCTCAGAATCTAGCCCTAAATATTTAGCAGATGCTCCTGTAGAAATAATCACTGTTTTACAGTGAATTTCTTTAGTTTCATTAACCCAAACTTTATGAGTATCTCCTGTGAAATCAACTTTAGTTACCCATCCATCGCGAATATCTGTTCCAAAACGTGCTGCTTGACTTTGTAACTCAATCATCATTGCTGGACCTGTAATACCATCTGGATATCCGGGAAAGTTTTCTACATCATTAGTCGTTGTTAACTGACCTCCTGGTTGTGTTCCTTGATATAATACTGGTTCCATATTAGCTCTTGCTGCATATATAGCTGCTGTATAACCTGCAGGTCCTGATCCTATGATTAAACATTTTACTTTTTCTATTGTATCTGACATTTTTTTTTGATTCAATTTATTATAGACAAAAGTAGGATTATTGATAGAATACTTACAAAAAAAGTATAAAAAGTTATTATCATACCATAAGGTATTTATATAGAATAACTCATGTCATTATTTTTTCGTAAATTATAGAAACCTTAAAAACTAGCATCATGAAAACACTAGTTCTATTTATTAGCTTATTTGTATTACTTTTTTCTTGTAATGAAGCACCAAAAACAGTTGAAAAAGTGGATGACGTAGAAATCGTCGAAAAGGCATCTCTTGAAGGCACTTGGGAAATGATTGGACTCTACAATTATAAGGACAATCAAGTTGTTGATTCATTTAAAACTAGAGAAGGTAATAGGCAAGTAAAAATGTACACAAAAAGCAGAGTGATGTGGAGTAAGCTGGTGCCAGCAGATTCTACCGAATATTTTGCATATGGCGCCTATACACTAAATGATTCTATCTTAAAAGAAACCTTGGATTATGGATCTAAAACGATGAACCTAGTTATTGGCGAACGCAAAGATTATATATTTAAAATTGTTTTAGAAAAAGATAAATTCAGTCAAATAGAAATTGATGATGATGGTGATAGAATTTACTCTGAAAACTATGTACGAGTAGATTAAAACTATTTCAGCTACTATAAAATGAACTATAAAAAAAGCCTAACTAGATAGTTAGGCTTTTTTGAAGTCGGGGTTGCAGGATTCGAACCTGCGGCCTCCACGTCCCAAACGTGGCGCGATAACCGGGCTACGCTACACCCCGAATTGGTTATACAATAAATCTCTTAAGAAATTTGCGGAGAGACAGGGATTCGAACCCTGGGTACCTATTTCTAAGTACGACGATTTAGCAAACCGTTCCTTTCGGCCACTCAGGCACCTCTCCGTTAAATTATGAACTTAGCATTATGTCTCAAATGCGGATGCAAATGTAAGTTTTCATTAGCAAGAACACAACAATTTTTTAAACTTTTTTTTTAAAATTTATTCTGGGTATTCAATCCTTAAATGGAATATATTTGCCAACTTAGTTTTCAGCACTTTCTTTATAGATTGTATCTCTTTAAATGTAATATTTGCATTTAAAAATTGACCATCTTCCATTTGTTTACTAATAATGGTTTCAACAAATGCATCAATCTTAGTTGTCGTAGGCTCTTTTAAACTCTTAGAAGCAGCTTCAACACTATCACACATCATTAAAATCGCTGTTTCCTTACTAAAAGGTTGTGGACCAGGATATCTAAAATCATCTTCATTTGTATCTTCATTTAAATCCTTTTCTTTTCTGTAAAAGTAATACACCATACTTGTGCCATGATGTGTTCTAATAAAATCAATAACACGATCTGGTAAATTGTTTTTCTTGGCAATTTCAATTCCGTCAAGTGTATGGTCAATAATAATTTTCGCACTCTCACGAGATGATAATTCATCATGCGGATTAATTCCTGTTGCTTGATTTTCTGTAAAATATGTTGGATTTTTCATTTTACCAATATCATGATACAAAGCTCCTACTCTAATCAACATTGCATTAGCTCCTATTTCATTAGCTGATGCTTCTGCTAAATTGGCCACGTTTAAAGAATGATGAAATGTTCCAGGTGCCTTATTTGATAATTCTTTTAAAAGTTTAGTGTTCGTATCTGAAAGTTCTAACAACGATACATCAGATACCAAACCAAACAGTTTCTCATAAATATAGATAAGAGGTTGCACAAATAACGTGGCAAGCCCACATAATACAAACAAACCAAATGTAGAAGGGTCTAAGCTTGTTATATTTCCTTCTTGTATTACAAAAAACGCGAAGTATGCTATGATGTAAATAAGTGTTATTTGACCTACGGAAATAAATAAATTTGCACGCTTATATAATTCTGAAACAGTTAATATAGTCACAATACCTGCTATGATTTGAAGAAACATGTATTCATAACTATTAGGTACTATAAACCCTAATAATAATACGGTAAGTACGTGTGCAAATAATCCCAAACGTGCATCAAAAAATGCTTTTAATACTAAAGGGAGAATACATAGTGGAACTACATAAACATATTTTGAATTATAATTAATGACTAGTGTTGTCAACAAAATCATTAATAAAATATTGAAAAATATAAAGGTAACTTTAGTGTTATCAAGAAACACTTCCATTCTATATTTCCGAAGAAATAATAAAAGCATCAACAGTGCTAATGATACTAATAGAGAGTATGCAAAAATGATTAAGTTATAATTTGAATCATTCCATACTTGAGATTCATATTCTGTTTCCAATGATGTTAAAACGTCATACTTATTTCCTTCTACAATTTCTCCTTTAGAGATAATTAGTGTTCCTTTTTCAATACTTCCTCTAACACTCGATATAATTTCAATTTTCTCATCTAAAGATTTCTGAGTTAGTGATGAGTTAAGCTTTAAATTAGGTCTAATAACATCGAAAAAAACAGATACAAATGTAGCTTCAAATTGAGATAAACCGTTATTACTTAACTCATTTTCTATTTTACTTCTAAAGCCATCTAACTTGGTTAGATTAGAAAATTGAGTCTCTCCATCTTGGGTTTGCCCATCAATTAGAATGACATTTTTATTTTCAGAATATTTGTAGTCCTCGTCTAAAACTCCAAATTCATATATAACATCAATGGCAGATTTTCCAACCTCAAATAAACGTCCATTGTTTTTAATTAAACTATCTGAAAAAGAGGATATAAATTTCTCTTCATAGGCATTTACAACAATAGATTTTACAGATTTGTCAATATCAAAATACACAGCACTTCTATCTAATGCTTCATTTTTTTCTTGCTCTATTTCTTCGGAAGATTTTTTAATTGCAAAATCAAAAGGCGCTAAAAGGCTTTCAGATTGCCACGGTTTTCCTTTGTCAAAATCGTATTTAAACTTTCCGCTCTTCGGAAATAAATAAACAATCAAAAATGTCGTACTTAAAAACAAAAGCACTTTATACAAAAGTGCATGATTACGATACCATTTATTTATTAAATCATTCATTTTAAAAAAATTTAAGCACTTCAAATAAATCAAAAACGCTTTTGAACTGAGTGCTTAGACTTTCAAAAGTAAGAAAATATAATAGAACTGATGTTATTAGTTGTAAGCTACCAATTAATTAAAAAATGATTAATTTTACAGCAAGAAAACAAAACAGAATTAAAATGAGTAGAGAGGTCGTAATCGTATCAACTGCTAGAACTCCAATTGGAAGTTTTTTAGGATCATTATCAACAATTCCAGCGCCAAGACTTGGTGCAATAGCTATTAAAGGCGCTTTAGATAAAATCAATCTAAAACCAGAAATGGTTGAAGAGGTGTTGATGGGAAATGTTGTTCAGGCAGGAACTGGTCAAGCACCTGCTAGACAAGCATCAATATATGCAGGAATTCCTGATACTGTTCCTTGCACAACTATTAATAAAGTTTGTGCTTCTGGTATGAAAGCGGTAATGCAAGCTGCTCAATCTATTGCTCTTGGTGATACAAATATCGTTGTTGCAGGTGGTATGGAAAACATGAGTCTAATCCCTCATTACTTACATGCTAGATCAGCTACCAAGTTTGGACCAGCTACTTTAATTGATGGCATGCAAAAAGACGGATTAGTAGATGCTTATGATGAAAATGCAATGGGTGTTTGCGCAGATGCTTGTGCAACAGAATATAAATTTTCTCGTGAAGATCAAGATGCGTTTGCAATTCAATCTTACAACCGTTCGTCTGCAGCTTGGGAAGCTGGAAAATTTGACAATGAAGTAGTTCCTGTAGAAGTACCTCAACGTCGCGGCGAACCAATCATAGTTTCTAAAGATGAAGAATACAGCAACGTAAGAATGGAAAAAATTCCTGCCTTGCGACCTGCGTTTACTAAAGATGGAACAGTGACTGCTGCAAATGCTTCTACAATAAATGATGGCGCTGGCGCAATGGTTTTAATGAGTAGAGAAAAAGCAGATGAATTAGGATTAACTCCTCTAGCAACTATAAAAAGTTATGCTGATGCAGCTCAAGAGCCAAAATGGTTTACTACAGCTCCAGCAAAAGCTCTACCAAAAGCTTTAGATAAAGCAGGATTAACGATAGATAATGTTGATTATTTCGAATTTAATGAAGCCTTTTCTATTGTTGGTTTAGCTAATATGAAAATACTTGGTTTAAATGACAGCAATGTAAATGTAAATGGTGGTGCCGTTTCTTTAGGTCACCCATTAGGTTGCTCAGGAGTAAGAATTATCATTACTTTATTAAGTGTTTTACAACAAAACGATGCCAAAATTGGTGCTGCTGCTATTTGTAATGGTGGTGGTGGAGCTTCTGCAATTGTAATAGAACGTAATTAATATAATTTAATGCAATACGGAATTTGTAATCTAAGCATTGTACCTCTTAGAATTGAGCCTAGTGATTCAACTGAACTTGTATCACAAGTGCTTTATGGCGAAATTTTTAAGATTTTAGAACAGCGTAAGTCTTGGAGTAGAATTCGGTTAGCATTTGATAAATATGAAGGCTGGATAGATAACAAGCAATATCTTGAAATTTCTGAAAATGATTACAAAATCATAAAAAGTCAAGATCATAAATTATCGCTAGACTTAATTGAGTACGTACAAGATAAAGACAACAAGTTATATACAATTCCTATTGGCTCTTCTTTAAACGGATTAGACATTTTAAATCATACGTTTGATGGAAACTTTGTCAATTCAAAAGAACTAAAATCCAATCTAATAACGACTGCCTTTACATACCTTAATGCGCCTTATCTTTGGGGAGGAAAAACACCTTTTGGTATAGATTGCTCTGGTTTTACACAAATGGTGTATAAATTAAATGGTTATCAACTTTTAAGAGATGCTTCTCAACAAGCTACTCAGGGACAAGCATTAAGTTTTATTGAAGAAAGTGAGCCTGGAGATTTAGCTTTCTTTGATAATCAAGAAGGACAAATTGTTCATGTAGGTATTATTATGGAAGATAACTATATTATTCATGCGCATGGTCAAGTAAGAATAGACAGATTAGATCATTCAGGAATTTATAACGCAGATAAACGAATTCACACTCATAAATTAAGGGTCATTAAAAAAATTATATAAAAAAAAGCGATTAGAAAATCTAATCGCTTTTTTTGTCTTTATTTTACGTTTTTAGTTTCCAGCTTGTAGTGTTTCTAATTTAGCTTTCAACTCTTTATACTTATCAGTTTTTCCACTTCCTCTATAAATATTCATTAAGGTTTGAACTGCTTGAATGTCTTTTGGCTTCAATTTTAAAGTCGCCTCAAGATATGGAATTGCAGATTCAAATATCGTGCTTCTTTTAGCTCTCAACTCATCATAACGTTTATTATCTGCACTTGAATTTCCAAGAGAATTCATTTCTTCAACAATACTACCTTCTTCACTCAATATTAATACAGCTATATTATTATATGCATCTGTATATGATGGATCTAAAGCAATTGCTTTTTCATAATACTTCATTGACTCTTCTTTCTCTCCTGCTTCAGCAGCAATAACTCCTAAGTTGTATTGTAACTCTGCATTATCAGGATCCTTAACAGTCGCTTCTTTCATTAATTCTTTAAAACGTTCTTTATTGCCCATTTTTAATTGAACATTCGCTTCAGAAATTAATAATCCTAGATCATCTGGATTTTGTTCTCTAGCCAATTTCATTGCCTCGATAGCTTTTTCATTATCCCCATTGCTTAAGTGAATTAATGCAATGTTTTTTACGATTTCCGCAGACTTAGATTCTGTTTTAGTTTCTTTTGGTGCTGTATGTGTACCTGCTCTTACAGATAAATCTCTTATAGACTTACTATCAAAATTTTCTACTTCACCAGACTCTTTATTAACAGCTGTATATTCCATCATAATACCTTTAAAACGTAGATCTCTAAGTTCTTCATAATATTTTAATGAAGTGTTATAATCTTGTCCTGATACTGCAGTAGATGCTGCATAGTATAGATATAATGTATCACTAGGAGACATACGGTAAGCTTTATCAAAACCTGAAGACGATGCTACATAATCTTTACTTTGTAAAGCAGCATTTGCTTTGGTAAGAAAGTTGTTAAGCATTTGTGACTTTAAATCCTCAATAGTTGATCCATATTTACCTTTAGAAGACCCTTCAACTTTTTGCACCATATTGAAACTCTCAATTGCTTGGTCCATATCTGAATTTGATCCCGTACCATTTGCATATAGTGCTTGGCCTTTTAAGAAATAAAATTTAGCTTTTGATTTGTCATCTGCATTTTCTATTAAAGACTCTGCTGATTTAATTGCTGATTTTGCATCTGCAAAATTTCCTGATTTAATTGCTTTCTCTGCTGTTTTAAGTTCTTTCTTTTGCGCAAAAGAAAGCGTACTTACTAACAGTGCGAGTGCAACAATAAACTGTTTTTTCATTATTAGTTATTTTTAGTATTAGTGTAATTATTCTTCTTCGTTAGAATCAAGAGTTGTGCCATCTTCGTTAACATCCTGAATATCAGAACTATCATTATCAATTTCTTCCTCTTCGTCTTCTTTCATCACTTTAGCTACTGCTGCAATAGAGTCACTTCCTTTCAAGTTAATGAGTTTTACACCCTGGGTAGCTCTACCCATGACTCGTAAATCTGCAACTGCCATTCTAATAGCTATACCAGATTTATTTATAATCATTAAATCATCTTCATCTGTCACTGTTTTAATAGCAACCAAATGACCAGTTTTTTCAGTAACAGATATTGTTTTAACTCCTTTTCCTCCACGATTAGTTATTCTATAAATAGCTTCTCCATCTTCTGGATCATCTATATAACTTCTTTTACCGTAGCCTTTTTCAGAAACAACTAAAACAGATTCTTCTTGTGGGTTTTCAATAGCAATCATACCGATAACTTCGTCTTTATCATTAGATAAGCGAATTCCTCTTACACCAGAGGCATTTCTTCCCATTGGTCTTGTTTTTTCTTCTTCAAATCTAATTGCTTTACCAGATTTCAATGCTAACATTACTTGACTGTTACCAGTTGTAAGTTTCGCTTCTAGTAATTCATCATCTTCTTTAATTGTAATCGCATTAATACCATTAGTACGTGGTCTTGAATACTGCTCTAGAGATGTTTTCTTAACTTGACCTTTCTTTGTGGCCATAATCACATAGTGACTATTAATATACTCTTCATCTTTTAAATCTTGAGTACAGATGAAAGCCATCACCTTATCATCTTGCTCAATATTAATTAAGTTTTGAATTGCTCTACCTTTTGACGTCTTACTTCCTTCTGGAATTTCATAAACACGCATCCAGAAACATTTTCCTTTCTGAGTAAAGAACAACATGTATTGATGATTTGTACCAACAAATAGATGCTCTAAGAAATCTTCATTACGAGTTGTTGATGCCTTTTGACCAACTCCTCCTCTATTTTGAGTTTTATATTCTGTAAGCGATGTTCTTTTAATGTAACCTGCATGAGAAATAGTAATTACCACTTGCTCATCAGGAATCATATCTTCGATACTTAAATCACCACCTGCATATTCTATTTGAGAACGACGTTCATCTCCATACTTATCTTTGATAACAAGAAGTTCCTCCTTAATAATCTCATAACGACGATCTACCTTATCGAGAATATCTTTTAAGTCCTCAATCGTTTTCATCAACTCATCATACTCGTTACGCAGTTTATCCTGCTCTAACCCTGTAAGTTGACGTAATCGCATTTCTACGATTGCTTTAGCTTGTATTTCTGAAAGTTTAAAACGTTCAATTAATTTAGCTCTAGCTTCATCTGCATTTGAAGATGCTCGAATAAGTGCAATCACTTCGTCAATATTATCTGACGCTATTATTAAACCTTCTAAGATATGTGCTCTTTCTTCCGCTTTACGTAATTCGTATTTAGTACGTCTAACAATTACTTCATGTCTATGCTCAACAAAATAATGAATCATTTCTTTAAGATTCAATAACTGAGGACGTCCTTTAACCAAGGCAATGTTATTAACACTAAAAGAAGATTGTAATGCCGTATACTTATACAACATATTTAAAACGATATTAGGAATTGAATCACGCTTTAAAACGTAAACAATACGCATCCCGTTTCTATCTGATTCATCTCTAATAAGAGAAATACCATCAATCTTTTTATCATTAACTAAGTCGGCAGTTTTTTTAATCATGTCTGCCTTATTGACTTGATAAGGAATTTCAGTAACAATAATACTTTCTTTTCCTTGTACTTCTTCTATTCTTGCTTTACCTCGAATGACAATTCGTCCACGTCCGGTTTTAAAAGCTTCACGAACACCATCATAACCATAGATTGTTCCTCCTGTTGGAAAATCTGGCGCCTTAACGTGTTGAATTAATTCATCTATTTCTATATCGTTGTTATCAATGTATGCTATAGTACCATCGATAACTTCAGATAAGTTATGAGGAGGCATATTTGTTGCCATACCTACTGCAATACCTGAAGCACCATTGATTAATAATCCTGGTACTCTTGTTGGAAGTACTGTTGGTTCCTGTAAAGTATCATCAAAATTCAACTTATGATCTACAGTTTCCTTATCAATATCTGCTAACATTTCTTCAGATATCTTCTTCATTCTAGCTTCAGTATAACGCATCGCTGCAGGACTGTCACCATCTATAGAACCAAAGTTTCCTTGACCGTCAACAAGCATATATCGCAAACTCCATTCTTGAGCCATACGAACCATAGCATCATAAACAGATGTGTCACCATGTGGATGGTACTTACCTAAAACCTCTCCAACAATTCTTGCTGATTTTTTATGAGCAGTATTTGACCTAACACCAAGTTCATGCATTCCATAAAGTACGCGTCTGTGAACTGGTTTTAAACCGTCTCTCACATCTGGTAATGCACGTGACACAATGACCGACATTGAATAATCAATGTACGCAGATTTCATTTCATCCTCAATGTTAATAGGGATCAATTTCTCTCCTTCTTCCATATATTATATAAATTAGATTTTTTGTAGGTTTTCAAATCAGGCTAAGATAACTATTTCTACAGTGTTTAAAGGTCTTATTCAATCAAAATTTAGAACTATTTATTAACAAATTTCAACTAAATTTTTAATAAGTCTTTTGTTAAAAACTTTGAATTTTTAAAGATTTTTCACTCTATTAGTACCAGCCCTATATTTAAGGTATAATTTTTGCCTCTTTATAGGTAGATTTTATTATTTTTAATGCAGAAAGAGATTACTATGGATGATAATTTTTCCCCAAGAGTTAAAGATGTAATTGCGTATAGCAAAGAAGAAGCATTACGATTAGGTCACGATTTTATAGGTACTGAACATTTAATGTTAGGACTTCTTCGTGATGGCAATGGTAAAGCAATAGATATATTAAATGCATTGGATGTTGACCTTAACCACTTAAGAAGAAAGGTTGAGATTTTAAGCCCTGCAAACCCTAATATAACTGTATCTTCAAATGAAAAAAAGAATTTACATCTTACAAGACAAGCAGAGCGTGCTCTAAAAACAACTTTTTTAGAAGCTAAGTTATTTCAAAGTACGTCTATAAATACTGCGCATTTACTGTTGTGTGTTTTAAGAAATGAAAATGACCCAACCACAAAACTTTTAAATAAGTTGAAGATAGATTATGATAATGTAAAAGAACAATTCAAATTTATGATTACCAACGATGACGATTATTTAGAAATCCCAAAGAGTGAATCATTCTCAGATGACGAACCAAATCAAGAAGATGAAGCAAAAGAAAATCCTTTTGGTCAATCTACTGGGAAATCAACCAAGAAATCTAAAACTCCTGTTTTAGATAACTTCGGAAGAGATCTCACTGTAATGGCAGAAGAAGGAAAACTCGACCCAGTTGTTGGACGAGAAAAAGAAATACAGCGTGTCTCACAAATTTTGAGTCGACGTAAGAAAAACAACCCTTTATTGATAGGTGAACCTGGTGTAGGTAAATCTGCAATTGCCGAAGGCTTAGCACTTAGAATTGTAAAACGTAAAGTTTCTAGAATACTTTTTAACAAACGTGTTGTTACTTTAGATTTAGCAAGTTTGGTTGCTGGAACAAAATATCGTGGTCAATTTGAAGAGCGTATGAAGGCGGTCATGAATGAATTAGAAAAGAATGATGACATTATTCTTTTCATAGATGAAATTCACACCATTGTTGGTGCAGGTGGAGCTACTGGAAGTTTAGATGCTTCAAACATGTTTAAACCAGCATTAGCAAGAGGAGAAATTCAATGTATAGGAGCAACTACATTAGATGAGTATAGACAATACATAGAAAAAGATGGCGCTTTAGAACGTCGTTTTCAAAAAGTAATTGTAGAACCAACTACTGTAGAAGAAACAATTGAGATTCTAAATAATATAAAAGGTAAGTATGAAGAGCATCACAATGTTGATTATACAGATGCAGCAATTGAAGCTTGTGTTAAACTTACAAATAGATATATGACTGAGCGTTTTTTACCAGACAAAGCTATTGATGCTTTGGACGAAGCAGGTTCTCGTGTTCATATCACTAACATTACTGTTCCTAAGCAAATTCTTGAACTAGAACAGAAATTAGAAGAAGTAAAAGAAACCAAAAACACGGTTGTTAAAAAACAGAAATACGAAGAAGCGGCTAAACTAAGAGACGACGAAAAACGTCTCGAAAAAGAATTAGCAATTGCTCAAGAAAAATGGGAAGAAGAAACCAAACAGAATAGAGAAATCGTAACTGAAGACAATGTTGCTGATGTCGTTTCTATGATGACTGGTATTCCTGTAAATAGAATTGCACAAACCGAAAGCAATAAACTAGTTCAATTACCAGAACTTATAAAAGGCAAGGTTATTGGTCAAGATGAAGCTGTTGCTAAAGTCGTTAAGGCTATACAGCGTAATCGTGCTGGATTAAAAGACCCTAATAAGCCAATTGGTTCATTTATATTTTTAGGTCAAACAGGAGTTGGTAAAACACAATTAGCAAAAGTACTAGCTCGCGAGTTATTTGATAGTGAAGAAGCTCTCGTGAGAATTGACATGAGTGAATACATGGAGAAATTTGCGATTTCTCGATTAATTGGAGCACCTCCAGGATATGTTGGTTATGAAGAAGGTGGTCAATTGACAGAGAAAGTTCGTCGTAAACCATACGCAGTAATTCTTCTTGATGAGATTGAGAAAGCACATCCAGATGTCTTTAATATGTTACTACAAGTTTTAGATGATGGTTATTTGACAGATAGTCTTGGTCGTAAAATTGATTTTAGAAACACAATTATTATCATGACCTCTAATATAGGCGCAAGAAAACTTAAAGATTTTGGACAAGGCGTTGGATTTGGTACTTCTGCTAGATCTGCTCAAGCAAATGACAATACAAAAAGTATTATTGAAAATGCACTTAAAAAAGCATTTGCTCCAGAGTTTTTAAATAGAATTGATGATGTCATGGTCTTTAATGCTCTAGAACGAGAAGATATTAATAAAATTATTGATATTGAATTAGCACACCTTATCAAACGAATTAAAGATTTGGGATATGAACTTAAGCTGACTAAAAAAGCCAAAGATTATATTGCAGATAAAGGATTTGATAAAGAGTATGGAGCTAGACCACTAAAAAGAGCAATTCAAAAGTATATTGAAGATGCACTTGCTGAAGAAATCATTAATTCTCAGCTCCAAGAAGGAGATACTATTCATATGGATTTAGATACCAAATTAGATGAATTGACAATTAAAATTGTTAAATCTGAAACCAAAACAGAATCCTAAATAAGGATACATAAAAAAAAGCCTCTTAATATTTAAGAGGCTTTTTTTTTGTTCCTATACTCAATATTGAGTAACTTTAAAATATGACAGATGTATTAAAACTTGATTTCTGCGATATGCACATTTATGAAAACTACATGGTAGTTACTGTACATACTGGTGTTAATATTACTGTAGCTCATAACAAAACATTAATTGAGATAGCTAACACCTATTTTAACAACACACGCTTTGTTTATATTACACATAGAATAAACTCTTACTCTGTTGATCCTGCTGTCTACAAAGAAGTTTCTAAGATTGATAACTTAGCTGGATTTAGCGTCGTCTCTAAAAACTTTATGGCTAAGAGCACAGCTCAAATAGAGAAATTATTTCTAGATAGACCTTTTGAGATTTTTGATACCCTTCCAGAAGCTATTACTTGGACTAAAAACCTCCTAAAGTAAATTATCTTTTCTTCGGAAACTCTATAATTCAACACATTTTATAATTTATGCTTTTGTATTACTAATGTATTTCCATGTTCAATTCGGAAACATTAAAGATACAATACCTGTACGCGTATAATAGTATTTCGTAAGACTAAACATATCTCTAAATTCATTATTCAGAACTGTTTATATACTTCATTGTTTTATTCGAAATCAACACACCATAACACTTCTCTATTTATAAGATTACGGTATTATGTCAAGTACATTTCAGAATAAAAAAGGGCACAAAAAAAAGGCAGCTATAAATAGCTGCCTTTAATATATACCCTTAGGGATTGTCCCTAATTATTTATCAATTAATTACTTCTTTCCAGAAGCAACAATCTTCTTAGTTACTTTACCTTGACTAGTTGTCAATGTTACATAGAACATCTGGCTTGAGTATCTAGATAAATCAAATGTTGATTTACCATTAGATCCTGTAACATATCTACTGTTAGTTTCGCTATAGACTAATAAGCCTTTAGTGTCAAATAACTCAATAGTTACGTCTGTATCAAACTCAAATGTGTATGCTATATTAACCTCATTGTCAAATGGTACTGGGAACGCTTTAAAGTCGATTGTTACATCTTCACTAACTCTAGCTTGATCTCTAGATCCAACTGTGAAAGTAAAGTCAATATCAGAAGAACCTTCTCTTGAAGCTGCAGATCCAACTGTAGACCAAGTATACTCTACAGAGCATTCTCCAATGTTACCACATTCGTCTTCTGCATAGAATGTACGTGTGAACGCATATTCTGTTGTAGATTCAAATTTAGCACATTCAACAGTAAATGATTTGTCATGACCTTCTTCGCTATAGAACTCCCAATAATCTTCACATGAAGGTGGGTTGATTCCTGAAGCTCCTCCATAACCTACATTCTCTCCATTTTGCTGGATGTCATAGTCTCCGTAACCTTCATTGTAAACTAATTCAAATGAACCATATCCAGGTAAGCTATTACCACTAAGATCTGTAACATATCCTGAAGAATAATCTGGTCCTTCACCGAAGGTTAAGATAATTCCTGCATTAAAGATAAATCTGAATTCAGAACTAACTTGTACAGGATCTCCTGTAGAAGTTGTTATGTCGCTATCAACAAACTCTTGAGTTTGACCATCAGCACTACAATTATCAGTATATGGTGCCTTATCAGCAAACTGAGTTGGTGCTTCATCAACTAACCCAAAGTCTTCACCTTCTGGACATACAACTACAGGAGCCATAGTGTCACTTACAGTGATTGTTTGAATATGAACAGTCTCATTACCACAAGCATCTGTTGCAGTCCAAGTACGTTTGATAGTTCTATCACAGTTATCTTCTCTGAATTCAAAGTTTTCGTCTTCAGCACAATCAGATAATGATACATTAAAGTCACCATTACTGTTGTAGCTAGATCCATTCACTTCTCCACTCATTTTAAACCAAGTAGACATTCCAAGACCATTACTCTGTAAACTAGCCTTCTCACCGTATTGTAATCCATAAACTAAGTTAGATGGGTTATGAGTAAGAGTTAATTCAACTCCTGCATAATCACCTTGTCCAACTAATTTGTTGTCTTTAGATTCATCCATTAGGTAATAAGTCCAAGTTTGAGCATCAGCTAAAGTAGCACCATTTGTAGTACCAGCATTTAACTTAGCCTTACGGAATCCTGTATCAGAAGATGCATTTGGTGTAGATGTCCACTCTTCATAAGAGCTTGCATCTTTAAACCATGCTACAATTTCAAATACTTGATTAGCATCATCAACATTAGCTGTTGTTCCAGTTAACTTAGCAGTACCATCTGAGAATTGCTCAAATGTTGTAGCGCTAATTGCTGTCCAGTTTTTGTTGGTAGCTCCTAATCCTGAATTGTTAGCAATCCATAATGTATGGTTACTAGCGTCGTCTGCTTTACAAACTCTTCTCTTAGCCTCATCTGGAGTATAAACTACAGTAGCTTCTGAACAATCATCACTAGCAGTTAATACTGCTGGCTCAGGAATATCAGATCCACATTCTACGTTCATATCCATTGGTAACGCTTCATTAAATGAAGGTCCTTCAGAATCAACATAAGTTACAACTTGATTAGTGATAGATGTGTTTCCACATGCATCTGTCGCAGTATATTGACGAATGAAACATTCTACAACTGGACATTCAAGTTCAGCTACTTCAAAATTAACATTTGATAAAGTTACCGTAGCACCACCACAACAATCGTCGCTTGGATTTAAGATACCAATAGCAAACTCTTGACCAGCTGTTAATTCAAACAAACCAGTACTTGAAGCACTATCATCTAATTGAGCAACAACAGCTCCATCAATTAAGGCAACTAGGTTATCATAACCTCCGCCATAAGAATCTTCATTAACATAATCAAAGTCAAATGTCAAAGTCACATTTTTAACCGTAGTGAAAGCTACGTTTAAATACGTATCTCCAAATGTACCTTGATTAGAACCTGTAACAGTAAATCCATCAGGTAATGCTGTGAAATCCACAACACCGTTTCCTTCTACTGAAGCTCCCCATGGCGTATTATCTGTATAGTCTTCAAAAGTAACAGTCGCATCACTACAAGAATCTGTAGCAGTTGGTGCTTCTATTTCTTCCTCAGAACCACATTCTAAAACAACATCTAGAACATCTCCCATAACTGGAGCTGTAGTATCGTCATTAACTGTAATAGTTTGAACGAATTCTATTGGGTTACAACCATCTGTTGCTGTGAACGTACGAACAATCTCGTAAGAACATCCGTCAGATTCACCAACTTCATCATTAGAAGTGATTTCAACATCAGTATCACAAGTATCAGTTGCAGAAATTACTGCATCATCAGCTGATGGTACTTCTTCACCACAATCTACATATAGAGTTTCCTCTGGAGTAGTTGTGAATTCTGGCGCTGTTGTATCTTCTATAATGAAAGTACATGTAAATGGTGCAGATATGTTTTCACAGTTATCTTCAACTTCAAAAGTAACAGTAAGTGTTGCAGAACAATCTGCTCTATCAATACCTTTTCCAATTACTCTGAATATTAATTCGCTAGTATCAGCACAGTTATCAGTGAAACATGGTGCTAATGTACCATTCATTTCTTCAATTGAAACTCCACCAACAGTCCAGTCTCTATCTGCTATGCTAATCTCATCTCCAATTTGTAGAGAAATTTCAGCAGTTGCAGGGCAACCTTCAATTGTCATTGTTTCATTGTCACAAGTACCTGTTGCCATTGGCGCTTCATCATCTCCACCAGAATACGTGATTTTGATAATTTCAGCTGCATTATTACAAGCATCTCTTGCGATGTATTCAAATACTTTGATCCATTCACAATCTGATCCTACAGATAACTTTTCAATTTTCTCAACTGTAACTTCGCTACAATTATCAGCGTATAATTCAGCTATATCTTCTGCAGACGGCTCACCTAAGTCAGCATCTTTACAAAGATTTAATGAATTTACAACTGCAACTGGCGCTTCACCTTCTAACGTTGGAGCCATTGTATCGGCACCACTGTTAATGATTACTACGTTATCAGCAAAATTCTCACAAGAATCTTGTACAGTATATGTATATGTAGCAGTCCATCCACAATCATCACCTGTAATTACAGGTTCTAATGCTGTTACTGTTACATCTCCACAATTATCAGTGAATTGAGCTGCGATCTCACCTGCTTCTGGAGCACCTGGATTTTCGCTTAAACATTGTAATCCTGTTGTACCTTCTGGTAAAGTTCCTGTTACTACAGGAGCAGAATTATCACCACCATTGTAAGCTATCTTAACTGGTGTTGCAAAATTACCGCAATCATCTTGAACGTCATATCTAATAACAACAGCCCAAAGACAATCATTATTCTCAGCTGGTGAGAATACTGTCTTAGTTACGTTTACATTTCCACAATTATCAGTGAATAATGCAGCAACTTCTTCAATACTTGGTCCTTCTGGTGCATCTGCAAAACATGCATCTACATCTGATACTCCCATTGGTAATTCACCAACTAGCATTGGAGCTGTTACATCTATTACTGTAATTGTTTGCATAGCAGTAATTGTTCTTCCACAATCATCTGTATATGTAAAGTTTACATCAAAAGTTCCACAGCTTCCTTCGAAAGCTTCAGCTTCACCTTGTACTGATCCTGCAATTTCACAAGCTTCAGTTCCACCATTTGTATATGATAAGAATTCTGGCTCATAAGTTGCTAAATCTTCACATTGGATAGACGCATCTTCAATAACATCAAACGCTGCCATTGGTGCTGCTAATACAGTAACTATTTGTTCTGCATTGATTGTTCTTTCACAATCATCTGTGTATGTCCAGTTTACTGTGATAGTTCCACCACACTCTGTGTAATCTGGAGTTACTTCACCGTCTACTGATCCTGAAATATCACAAGCGCCAGTTCCGCCATTAGTATATGCTAATGAACTTGCTTCGAATGCGTTTGCTTCTTCACATGAAATCTCCATGTTTTGAACCGCATCAAACTCAGCCATTGGTGCTGGTAATACAGTAACTTTTTGTTCTGCATTGATTGTTCTGTCACAATCATCTGTGTACGTCCAGTTTACTGTGATAACTCCTCCACACTCTGTGTATACTGGAGTCACTTCACCTTCTACTGATCCTGAAATATCACAAGCGCCAGTTCCGCCATTAGAATATGCTAATGAACTTGCTTGGAATGCATTTGCTTCTTCACATGAAATTTCCATGTCTTCCACTTCGTCAAACTCAGCCATTGGTGCTGGTAATACAGTAACTATTTGTTCTGCATTGATTGTTCTTTCACAATCATCAGTGTATGTCCAGTTTACTGTGATTTTTCCACCACACTCTGTATAATCTGGAGTTGCTTCACCGTCTACTGATCCTGAAATATCACATGCGCCAGTTCCGCCATTAGTATATGCTAATGAACTTGCTTGGAATGCATTTGCTTCTTCACATGAAATTTCCATGTCTTCTACTTCATCAAACTCAGCCATTGGTGCTGGTAATACAGTAACTATTTGCTCTGCATTGATTGTTCTTTCACAATTATCTGTGTATGTCCAGTTTACTGTAATAGTTCCACCACACTCTGTGTAATCTGGAGTTGCTTCACCGTCTACTGATCCTGAAATATCACATGAACCAGTTCCGCCATTAGTATATGCTAATGAACTTGCTTGGAATGCATTTGCTTCTTCACATGAAATTTCCATGTTTTGAACCGCATCAAACTCAGCCATTGGCGCTGGTAATACAGTAACTACTTGTTCTGCATTGATTGTTCTTTCACAATCATCTGTGTACGTCCAGTTTACTGTGATTTTTCCACCACACTCTGTATAATCTGGAGTTGCTTCACCGTTTACTGATCCTGAAATCTCACATGTTCCAGTTCCGCCATTAGTATATGCTAATGAACTTGCTTGGAATACATTTGCTTCTTCACATGAAATCTCCATGTTTTGAACCGCATCAAACTCAGCCATTGGTGCTGGTAATACAGTAACT